>CBETWC010000021.1:0-11144 GCA_965539925.1 uncultured bacterium | reverse complement strand
GCTTGCCCTCGTAGCTGACCACGTCCTCGGTCCACAAGGCCTGCATGATCTCGACGCCTTCCCGCAGCATCCCGAGACGACCGCCGGGGGAGAGGAACGGGTAGCCGTAGCCGTCGTGCTCGTGCTCGTACCACCCGGCTCCGATCCCCATCTCGAGACGGCCACCAGAGATGACGTCGATCGAGGCAGCAACCTTTGCGAGGTAGGACGGTGGCCGGTACGTGTTACAGGTGCACATCTGCCCGAGACGGACGGTGCTCGTGGTCGAAGCGAGCGCCGCCATGAGCGTCCATGCCTCGTACGTGACTTCCTGGGTGGGTTCGGGAACCGTGTGGAAGTGGTCATACACCCACAACGATTCGTATCCGAGACGCTCGATGTCGTGCGCGACACCGAGCATCGTGGGCCAATGCTGGTTGACGTCCAGGCCAGCGAGGTCGAGACGCCAACCCTGGGGGACGAATGCTCCGAATCTCATACCGTCGACCATAGCGCTGCGGGGAGAGTCCTCGGGCTCCCGTCCAACCCTTTCCCTGATCTGGATCGTTGAATGGATCACTGGCGGAGCGTGTCCATTCTTCTACGGATCTCGTTGTCGAGCCGGTCTGTGGTGCGGTTGTCCTGACCCGATCTCAGGACGGCTGCATGCCCATAGCTTCCTCGATCTGTTGAAGGCCGTACGCGGCGCGCCATAGATGATCTTCTGGGTGGATACCAAAGCCCTTGTGCTCTCGGCGCCACGGGTACTCCCAGTACTCATCGAGGATGGAATTGAGATGGGTGCGGGACACCTCGTACTCGGTACGCATCTGCTCGATGAACACATGGGGCGCAACGGCGATCGGGTCGATCGGGTTGCCGTTCCGAAGGGTCTCGATGACCTCTCCGTCGATGCCTTCCTCGATGTGCCAGAATCGCCGGACACGGTGGTTTTCGGCGTTCCATGCAGGCCATGCGGATGGTCGTCCGTGCTGCCAGATCGGAAGCTTCGGTAGCCGCAGCGAGTCGGCGATGGCGTACTCGACCGGGTTTATCGCCCGCCACGTGAGTTCCTCGACGGGCACATCCACGCGCACGAGGATGGTGACGACATCCAACATGTCGGGCGCGTCGAGGATGTCGTCGGCGATCCACATCGACTCGGGATGCACCGATTCCGGCCACACCTCTGCGTGTCGGGTCGCCTCCGCAGCGAGCTGTTCGAGGTGCCTAATTGCTGTGGATCGTTTCATGGTCGCCTCACTGGGCCGTTCACGTCGAGCCGGAGCCGTTCAAGCAGAGTTGCCTCGCCGAACGGGGTCAGCGTGACAGTGCGAGATGGATAGAGACCAGCCGTGGCCATGCCTCCGAGCATCTCGAGTGGGCGACTGAGAGTCCACCATGCCGACATGACGTCCAACCGTTCGGGCGGTTCGTCACCCGTTCGCCAGCCGTATTCGACCAGGAGGGCGTGGGTTCGGTCCCAGAGGGTCTCCTCATCGTCCTCCCCTGCGAGCAGCAGCAGTGTGTATGCCTGGGCAACGGCACCAAGCCACCCGGGCTGTGCGAGGGATGACGAAATCGCTCTCCACGTGTACTCGGGGTCCTCCAACATCTTGGAGCCGATGTTCGTGCGGGTGACGAAACCCTTGCGATGACGGATCGCCCCGGTATCGAGCAGCAACTGGTGGAGCGTCAGCAGCTCGCGTGAGTCCGACTCCTTCTGGGGTGGGTCGTTTGACCAGCCCTTGTCCCAACCGAATCGATTCGCAGCGTCGCGGACCATCGAGGTGGGGAGATAGCCTGCGCCCGTCATCTTGAGGTCTTCGTCTGCGAAGATCAGGAACCAGGTGATGGGTTCCAAACTGAGTTCCAGATCGGGTGGTGCAGGAATCGGTGACAACAGGCGGTTGGCTGTGTTCGACAGCATGGCGTGAAGCTCGCGGGATCGGCCGTTGAGCCGGTGGAGCCGACCCTGAATACGCTCGGTCATGATTGCCGTTCGCCACGACTGGCCGGGGAACTCGGGATGGGTGGTGTCGAGCACCTCTACGGTTATCACCTTTGCCATGCTCTTCCACCCTCGGGAACCGGGGGTCATCCGACCGTCATTCATGGCCTGTTCGAGAGCCAGCTCAGCTGCCAGATACGCCGAGTTCTCCTCGATTCCCATCATGTCGCTCCACTCGAAATCCTCAACATCGGGAGGGTCGATCCCCGATGCGTCGAGCGCTTTCTGGAAGGCCTTGAGCCCGTCTTCGTATGAGCGCTTGTGGGCGTCCACGATCTCAGAAGTCAGAGAAGACGTCATGACCAAGGCGTATCGGGTGAGTCCTAGTGCATCGAAGAGTGCGGCACCTGCGGCAAGCACGTCCTCTCGCTCTTGATCGGTGATCAACCACTTGACCGACAGGTCGTACCAAGCGAACCGTTGTACCCGCGAGAGAGTGATCGTATCGATGCCGTCCTCCCCGGCAACCCATTGATACACGCCGTCAGCAAGCGTTACAGCGTCTGGGTCGTTCTTGCCGATGTCCGCGAGCGCTGATGCAAGCCGGTCGTCATCCATGCCACCACGTTACCCGAGCCACCGCGACCGGGATGCTCGGTTCGTTCCGCTGTCTCCAGGGGATCGGAGCACATGACCTGGTGAGTCGTAGGGAAACGGAACTCTTCCATTCGCCTGATTGTCTTGGCAACGGGTGGCTCACGTATGGAACACACCACCGAGTCGCATGGCCAGCCATGGGCGACAACCCCACACGCGCACCTTCCCGGTGAGGGCAGGCATTGTCGATCCAACGCGGTTGTAGGACATGAGCAGCAACGTCACGGGGTCCGCCGAGATATGGCAGTCGACGGGCGATACCGGATGCTTCTCCACGGTCAGCTGACTGTCCTTGAAGTACTAGTACTGGGTCGGCCCACCGCGCAGCCGGATCTCGAAACCGGCTTCCAATCCGGCCGCAGCGTCTTCGTCGACGAAGTGCACCATGACGGGCGAGAGCCCCTCCATCGTCAAGATGGCGTGCTCCGGTTCGATCGGCCACGGCAGTCCTTCGGCCTTTGCAATGTCGTATCCGTGCACGAGGGCCTCACCCAGCAAGGTGGCTGACACGGCGGATGCGGGCACACGCATGCCGGTGAAGAAATCGACCAGTACATCCTCGTCGACAGGACTGGCTACTTCCAGGAAGTCGCATGCTCCTGCATCGACCCGATCCGCCAGTACATCCAGATCACGCGCAGGATCCTCGTCGAGAATTTCCGCGTTATGGTAATCGACGTCCTCGGGGGCAACGGAGAACGTTCCTTGGAACGCATCGATGAACGACGGATAGCAGTGGGCCAGGTGATTGGCGGTCTCGCCAACCGTCCAGATGCCGATCGCCTTCCTCTCGGGATGATTGGCCGCTCGCATCAACAGCGATACTCGGAATGCAGTCTTCTCCACTGCGCCGATCAGTGGCGACGTTGTGACAACGCTCATGGATCCTCCTTCCCGCAGCACCCCAGGGGAAGTCACAGTGCCCTGCCTGCCGCAACTCTGTTCTTCCAATGTCGCGCGCTGTGCGAGGCTGCTGTCAATCGAGCACCGTCGATGTGTGGTCTGCCCTGGCGATCGGAGGAGAAGTTGACAGGGGAACCGCTCGTCCCTAGAACCTACGGAGACACTTGACGCGAGCAAGAGAGGTAGATGTGGCAGCGATCACGATCAGCGACGACGGAGCGGTCCGACATCTCATCTTGAGCCGGCCGGACGAGTACAACACGATCACGCCTGAACTGCGTGACGAGCTCGCCGCAGCACTCGATGATGCAGATCAATCCGACGCCGTCAAGGTCGTGCTTGTTCGCGCTGAGGGGAAGGCGTTCTGTGCCGGCTTTGGCCTCGACTGGTCGACGCTCCATCAGGCCTCGGGGGATGGCGAAACCGACCGTGTGTGGGATTCGGTGGCCGACATCAAGGAGATCTCCACCTACGGCAACACGTTCGCCAAACTCCACGAGATCTCCAAGCCCACGATCGCCGCGGTGCAGGGGTGGTGTGTTGCTGGGGGCACCGACATGATCCTCAACGCCGACATCATCATCGCCGCCGAGTCAGCCCGATTCGGATACCCGCCTGCACGCGTGTGGGGCGTACCCGAGGCACCGTGGCTCTGGGTCGCCAGACTCGGTCTCGAGCGTGCCAAGCGGTATCTGTTCACTGGTGACGAGATCACCGGCCAGGAAGCTGCAGAGATGGGCATGATCCTCGAATGCGTCTCTGACGATGAGCTCCTCGATCGTGCTTCTGAACTCGCTCAGCGCATGGCATTGCTGCCGCTCAACCAACTCCAGATGATGAAGTGGCTCACCAACGACGTCGCCAGCCACATGTACAAGCCAGATACGAGTCGTCTCCTCGGGTTCCTCTTCGACGGCGTTGCCCGGCACACCCAGGAGGGTGCCGACTTCGTCGAACGAGCCACCGAGGTCGGCTGGCGACAGGCGGTACGTGAGCGTGACGAGCCGTTCGGAGACTACGGCTCGCGTAGCTGACGGTCGCGACAGCAACTGACTGGGGAGATTGGCGCACCATCAGGCGAGGGTAGAATTTGAGCAGTCGGCGGCGAAGCGACGTGCGGGTATGTGCTCGGCACGGTCAGGCGCTCCGCCCGTCATCGACGTGTCGGATCGCTGGCTACCGCGCACGGAGCGTGTCCACGCCCGTTGCAGATCCACTGGCAGTGAGTCAATGGCATGCACGGTGAGAGGAGCGATCCGACAATGACCGACAAGACAGCGGACCTAGCGGGGCCAGGCATCAGCACCTATGAGGAAGTCGCCAAGGTGCTTCCGACCGACTACAGGTCCGCGCTGAATCCGATGGAGACCATGAAGGCGCTGTTCGCAGCGAAGGAGACCATCGAGAAGGGTCTCAGCCGGGAACTCAACCTCCAGATGGTGCAGGTGCCGCTCATCGTGTCCCGTGACAGCGGTGTCAACGACATGCTCGATCGTGACGGTTCCCGTACCCCGGTCGAGTTTCCTGCCGGTCTTGGCCTTGACGAGCCCATCACCACCCAGGTGGTGCAGGCTGCAACGAAGTGGAAGCGCACCGCCCTTGCCCAGTTCGGCTGCGACGTAGGGGAGGGCATCAACACCGACATGAAGGCGGTCCGCAAGGACTACTTCCTCGACCACGACCACAGCGCCTACGTCGACCAGTGGGACTGGGAGCGCAGGATCACGGCCGAGGATCGGACGCTCGACTATCTGAAGGACACCGTGCGCAAGATCTGGAGCGTCCTCGTTGAGGCCGGGAACGTCGTCGTCGACATGTACCCGGCGTTGGCTGACGGCTACCCACCGATCCCCGAAGAGCTCACGTTCATCCACGCCGAGGACCTGCTCGAGATGTATCCGGATCTACCGCGCAAGCAACGCGAGACGAAACTGATCCAGGAGTATCCGGCCGTTTTCATCGTCGGTATCGGGTGGACGCTCGCAGACGGCTATCCGCACGAGATGCGCGCAGCGGACTACGACGACTGGATCACCGAGACAGTTGGCGATGACGGTCGTGTCCGACACGGACTCAACGGCGACATTCTTGTGTGGAATCCCGTCACCAAGCGTCGCCACGAGCTGACGTCGATGGGTGTCCGGGTCACCAAGGACTCGCTTGTTGCCCAGATGGAGATGGCGGGCCTTTCAGACGACCTTGCGCTTCCGTATCACCAGGCGATCCTCAACGATGAGATCCCGCTCAGCATCGGGGGCGGTATCGGACAGTCACGCACGTACATGTACCTGCTGCGAAAGGCGCACATCGGAGAGGTCAGCGTCACCGTGTGGCCCGACGAGCTGCACCGCATCTGTGAGGAGCGAAACATCTTCGTGCTGCGCTGATCCGAGCAGGGGAGCGCGTCGCGACACAACAGTTGGCCGTGTGCGCGAGTACACGTTGATGTACATTGAGGTGTATGGCGCGTACCAATATCGATATCGACGAGGCACTCATCAGCGCAGTGATGCAGCGTCACGGGTTCTCCACCAAGCGTGAAGCCGTGCATGAGGCCCTCAGCAGGCTGGCTCCGAATCCGATGACTCAACACGAGGCGCTCGCAATGCGAGGTTTTGGATGGGAGGGGGATCTCGACTCGATGCGTTCGGGGTACGAGGTCGATGACGCATGATCCTGGTCGACTCTTCAGCGTGGATTGAGTACCTGCGCGACACCGGATCGCCGGTCTGTGATCGTGTGGAGGGTCTCTTGCGAGAGGAGGCATCGATCGCGGTCTGCGACACCGTCATCATGGAGATCCTCGCTGGCAGCACAAGCGAACAGGCGGCCAGTGAGCTGCTCCGGCTCCTTGATCGATGCCGGTTCTTCCCGAGTCGGCCGCTCTTCGACTCGACGGGTGCTGCCGACATCTATCGGGCCTGCCGCAGGGCTGGGTACACACCGCGCCGACTCAACGACTGCGCAATTGCAGCTGTGGCCCTCGCCCATGGGTTGACCGTGCTCCACGCTCACCGAGACTTCGACGGTATCGCAGAGATCACCGGCCTCCTCATCGAGCAGTGACTCGGCACTGACGATCGCCGTAGCGGCGGCACGCGTGAAGTGGAGGCTTAGGCTGGCCGCATGCAATGGCACGAGGGACCGCTCGCAGTTCTCGATCTGGAGGCAACCGGGATTGATCCTCGCTCAGCCAGGATCATCGAGGTTGGGCTGTTCCGATTCGAAATCGATGGCACATCGAGCTCGATCGTCGATCAGTTGATTGATCCGGGCGTCGACCTCCCCGCGAGGATCACCGAGCTCACCGGCATCGGCTCCCTGGAGCTGGCGTCGATGGGGAAGGCTCCCGAGGAAGTCCTCGCAACGACGCTCTCGGCGATCGAAGCCGTCGTGGACGAAGGCGTCCCCATCGTCATTTACAACGTGACGTACGACTGGCCACTCCTCAAAGCCGAACTCAAGCGCCATGGCCTTGGACTGCTTCCGCGTGTGCCGCCTGCGATCCTCATCGACCCTCTCGTTCTCGACCGCCATGCCGAACGCTTTCGGCGGGGCAGCCGCAACCTCAAGACGGTCGCTGCCCACTACGGCGTGCGTCTCGACGATGCCCACCGTGCTGCCGGGGATGCTGCGGCGACGGCTGGTGTCGCCCGCAAGATCGCCGAGCGTTATCCGGAATTCCACCTCGACGGACCCGAGATCGTCGCCCTCGAGATCGAAGCCCACAGCCGCTGGAAGAAGTCCTTCAACGAGTTCCTGACCAAGAAGGGCAAGACAGATTCCCTGGTGACCGAGGTATGGCCAACCGGTTGATCCGTGTGCACTTCTTCGTCCTCCCTGAACGGAGGACAAAGGCAGGCTCGGTCTAGTCCTCGTCGACCTCGTAGATCCGGTCGATGTAGCGGGCGATCATCTCCCTGACTGCTGAGCGTGCGGGGAAGGTCGCGGCCATGCCGTACATCGGTGCAGCGCCGGTTGCCGCTCCGCCTCCTGCAGCCCGGGTGTCTTCGACTGTTTCCTTCAGGTCGGTCAGGAAACGCTCGACCACTCCCGGCTTTGTGTGGCGCAGCGTGACAGCGAGGTGCACGGCCGGGGGATGGTGCAGGCCATTGAGGCTCCAGCCCCGTTCGGCCATCCTTGCCATGACCTCGTAGATGTCAATCTCATCGGAGCCAAAGGCGATCACCCACAGCGGATCGCCGAGCACATACAGGCCTTCGATAGCCTCGACTCCTGCTCGGATACTGGCCCCGGTTTCGAGGATCGCTTTGGTGGCCTCCATGTAGCCGTCTTCGCCCATCGACACGAGCGCAGCCCAGGCGGCTGCCACAAGACCGCCGGGGCGACTCCCAGCAAGCGTCGGTGAGTAGTAGAGCCCACCCGGCCACTCCGTGGCGACATGGAACTGGTGCCTGCGAAGTTCCCTGCCCCGATACAGGATGACGGACGTTCCCTTTGCTGCGTATCCGTATTTGTGCGTGTCGGCCGAGATCGAAGTCACACCGGGGAGGCGGAAGTCGACCGGGGGGACGTCGTAGCCAAGCCGCTCTGCCCACGGCACCACGAACCCGCCGAGGCAGGCGTCCGTGTGGAATCCGATGCCGCGTTCGCGGGCTATGTCGGAGAGCTCTGGGATCGGATCGATCACACCGTGAGGGAAACCTGGTGCCGAACCGACGACGACGACCGTGCGCTTGGTGACCGCGTTGGCCATGGCGTCGACATCTGCACGGAAGTCACTCCCCACAGGCACTCTGATCTGGTCGTAGCCGAAGTAGGCGGCGGCCTTGTCGAAGGCGACGTGTGCCGAATCCGGGACAACCATCTGAGGCTTTGTGATCCCGACACGGTCACGGTACGCCTTCATGGCCATGATGATCGACTCGGTCCCTCCCGACGTCACGGTCCCGACGATCTCGTCTCCAGATTGCGCAGCGGCCCTGCTGCCCAACATATCAGCCGTCATCGCGACCACCTCGGCCTCGAATTTCATTCCGGACGGCCACACGTCGAGGTGGAGGGGGTTCGACTGGGACTGCAGCGCATACACCTTGTTCAAGAATTCGATGTGTTCCGTGTCACCGTGGTAGACGGCTCCAGATGTGTAGCCACCGCTCCAATCTCCATGTTCAGCGTCTGCGAGGGATTGGATGTCTGTGATGATCTCGTTGCGATCGCGGCCTGTCTCGGGGAGGCGCCGGTACGAGGGGACATCGACTTCGGGCCGAGCCACGGGTGCTGAGTCGAGCATTTCTTCGTATTCGGCTTCGAGGATCTCGCGTGCCTTGGGGATTCGCTGCGCGCCACCGATGAGGGCAGAGGCGAGGCGAGGGGGGAGCCTGTCGAGGAGTTCCTTGAATCGATCCGTTGTACTCATTGGTCTTTCACCCGTTGATGCGGCGGTAGATGCCGCGGTTGGCCTTGTGGATTCGGCGGAATGTGTCGTATCCGCCGTCATAGACATCTCGATTGACCGGATTCGGTATGTGGGTGGCTTCCGTCGGCACCAGGGCATCGATCTCGTCCCACGCGACGTGCCCCAACGCTGCATGGGCCAGCATCCCGGCACCCCGGACGTTCACCCACAGCGGCTCGGCTGAACGCAGGATCGTGCGGTCGAGTACATCGGCATGGATCTGGGCCCACAGATCGGATTGGGCACCGCCTCCGACCATGACAATCGGGTCGAGGCGACGCTTCGTGAACCGCTCAACGGTCTCGAGGAGCCATCGGCTGTTGTACGCAACGCCCTCGAACACCGAGCGGATCATCTCGTCCCTCCCTGTATCGAGCGACTGGTTGAAGAAACCGCCGCGCAGGGTTGCATCCTCAACGGGTGTTCGTTCACCGTAGAGCCAAGGTGTGAAGATCACGCCGTTCGAACCGGGCGGAATGGTCCCAGCAATGCTGTTGAGATCCTCGTATACCGAGGCGTCGCAGGGCCGGTCGGGATAGACGATGGATGCAAGCCATTCGATCGCTTTGCCAGCCGTTTCCTGTTCGTTGGCCACGAACCATCGGCCGGGTACCGCGGCTGGCAGCGACGCGATGGAATGAACCAAGTCGGTCTTCTTGTACGGGACATGGCACGTGAGCCACGACGACGTGCCGATATAGAGGTGCGCTGCATGGTCGCGGACGGTCCCTGCCCCGATAGCTGCCGAAGCGACGTCCGGAGTCCCCGCAATGACGGGTGTTCCCTGGGCCAGCCCGAGTTCGTCAGCAGCGGCTGTGGTGAGTCCGCCGATCACCTCGGTCGCGTGTACAAGGTCGGGCAGTTGTTCCCGTGCGAGTCCGGCGTATTCAAGGAGAACATCGTCGTAGTCGACTGAATCGGGATCACGATTGTCGGTGAGCCAGTGCAGCGCGATCGAGTCGTACGATGCCACCGTCCTGCCAGTGAGCCGGAGGTTGATGTAGTCCTTCGGTTCGAGGAACTTGTCCGCGGCCCCATAGACCTCGGCCCTTTCGTTGCGCAGGAAGAGAATGTGGGCGATCGGGTCTTTTCCGGCTCCCGAGGGGGCGCCTCCGGTGGAAGCGATCCATCGACGTGCCCGGAGGGGGCTGAAACCGTCGACCCGGATCGGTCCCGAGCCTTTGAGGTCCTTCAGGTATTGGGCGCCTCGCGAATCCATCCAAATGATCGAGTTGCCGATCGGGTCACCGGCGGCGTCGACAGCAACCGTCCCTGACCACTGCGAAGTCACCGATACGGCTGCAATGTGTCTGTCAGGCGAAGCAGCCATCGTCCGGCGAGCGGCTAAGGCGATTGCTCTCCACCAGGCGTGTGGGTCCTGCTCTGCACCGCCGGACCCGTCGAGAAGGAGATCTACGGACTCCGTCGCCGTACCAAGAATCTTGCCAAGGTGCGAGACGAGTGCAACTTTCGGACCCGAGGTTCCGAGGTCGATGGCGAGAACGTACTTTGCTGACTCCACAGCAGCAAGAGTACCGGGCAGCAGAGGCCGGAATCATTCCGATGTTCGTCGTCGAGCCGCAGCAGCGGACCTCTTCCAATCGTGCATTGGATCCCATACGGTGAATCCATGGCCAATGAAGAGGTAAGCGGAGCATCCTACCAGAAGTAGTATATGAGTATGAAACTCTCGATCAGTATGCCTGAGGCCGATGTTGCGTTCCTTGACGAGTACGCCAAGGATCAGGGCTACGCATCGCGGTCCGCGGTCTTGTTGACCGCTGTTCGGATCCTCCGAGCCCAGAAGCTCGGCGACGCCTATGCGGATGCCTGGCGGGAGTGGGAGGAGTCCGGTGACGCAGAGGTCTGGGATCGTGCCCTGGTTGATGGTCTCGACTGATGCTGCGTGGCGACATTCGGATCGTTGACTTCGGCCGTGGTCAGGACGCAGAAGCATCCGCTCGTAGGCCAGCGGTAATCGTGTCCAATGACGGAGCAAACATCGTCGCGGCACGACTCGGCCGGGGCGTTCTCACAGTGGTTCCCTTGACCTCGAACACCGATCGCTTGTATCCGTTCCAGGTGTTCATCGGTGCTGTCTCCAGTGGCCTTGATGTCGACTCCAAGGCACAGGCCGAGCAGGTCCGTGCGGTGGGTGTTCAGCGCATCGGGGAGAAGATTGGCCAGGTCTCCGCGCCGCTGATGCTCGATCTCGACGACGCTCTCCGCTTGCAT
>CBETWC010000020.1:0-11220 GCA_965539925.1 uncultured bacterium | reverse complement strand
AGAACCCGGCACGAGCCGAGTCGGTTCTCGAGGCGTATCCCGAGAACCGTTCCGCGGGTATGCCACTTCTGTACATTGCCAGCCTCGAGCATGAGTACGTTTCCGAGGACGCGATGCGTGAGGTTGCCGAACTTGTCGGGATCACGCCGATCCAGGTCAAGTCCGTGGCGTCCTTCTACACGATGTTCAAACTGGAGCCAGTTGGTGACTACCTCGTGTCGGTGTGCACCGGGATCTCGTGCTACCTCCGTGGTGCTGACGATGTCCTCGAAGCAGTCGAAGAAGTAACAGGGGTCTCGAGTGGAGGCACCTCAGAGGACGGATCGATCTCGGTCGAGCATGTCGAATGTATCGGTGCCTGCGGTGGCGCACCGGCCGTGCAGGTCAACTATGAGCTCATCGAAGGCGTGACGCCAGACAAGGCGGAAGCGCTCATCAAGTGGCTCAACGATACGAAGCCAGACGTCATCCTTGCGGATGAGATGCAGCAGCTCTTCGGTGGGCAGATGTCATTCGATTGGGGCTCGCAGGACCCCATGGGTGCGATCAGGCCTGTCCCTGCCTTCGGAGCATTTGGATCCGCGAAGGAGGGTCGATGACCGACAAGATCCTCACCGCCCGTATGGATGCCCACCCATCTGACAGCCACACCCTGGCCCGCTACCTCGACACCGGCGGATACGACGCGCTCCGCAAGGCCATGCAGGAGATGACCACCGAAGAGATCATCGAAGAGGTCAAAGCCTCCAACATGCGCGGCCGTGGAGGGGCTGGTTTCCCGACCGGCGTCAAGTGGGGCTTCCTTGCGCCAGCAGAGCCGCGCTACCTCGTTGTCAACTGTGACGAATCTGAGCCGGGCACTTTCAACGACCGCCAGCTTGCCGAGCGTGACCCCCACCAACTGCTCGAGGGGATGATCATTTCGAGCTATGCGCTGGGTGTCAACCACGCCTTTGTATATATCCGCGGCGAGTACCCGAAGGTCGCTCGCCGACTCCAGGGAGCCGTCGACGAGGCCATGGCCGCCGGCTATCTCGGCAAGTCCGTCCTGGGCTCCGACTTCTCCCTCGAAGTCACCATCCACATGGGTGGTGGCGCCTACATCTGCGGTGAAGAGACCGCTCTCCTCAACAGCCTCGAAGGTCGGCGCGGCGAGCCGCGTCTCAAGCCACCCTTCCCCGCAGTCGAAGGTCTGTACGCCCAGCCGACGATCGTCAACAACGTCGAGTCCATCGCCAACATCCCGTGGATCACTGCAAACGGGGGAGCGGCATACGCAGCGATCGGTCCGGAAAGGTCCTCAGGGACGAAGATGGTGAGCGTCTCGGGCCACATCAACAAGCCAGGCAACTACGAGATCGTGCTCGGCATGACCTGGCGCGAATTCATCTACGACATCGCTGGCGGCATCCCGGACGGCAAGGCACTCAAGGCCTGGATTCCCGGAGGCGCGTCCGCACCGTGGTTCGTCCCCGACGAGCATCTCGATACACCATTCACGATCGACGATGTCGCGGCGAACGGCTCGATGCTCGGCGCAGGTGCAGTCATCGTGATGGATGAGACAACCAACGTCGTTGCCGCTGCCCACCGTCTCGTGCGGTTCTTCGCCCACGAGTCCTGTGGCCAGTGCACACCATGTCGCGAAGGGACCTCGTGGCTCGAGGCCGTGCTCAAGCGGATCCTCGACGGAAACGGCCAACCCTCAGACATCGACCTCCTCCTCGAAATCTCGAACGGCATCTCACCGGGGCTCGCATGGCCGCCGACGATGACGACGATCTGCCCGCTCGGCCCATCGGCCGTCTCACCGATCACGTCGATCACTCGATGGTTCAGGCCGGAGCTCGAAGCGATGATCGCAGGAAGCGAGGTGGCCGTTGGCTGACAACACCGTCTCGATCACGATCAACGGCGTCACCCACGAGGTAGCTGCCGGAGAACGCCTCATCACCGCAGCCGAGAAGGTTGGGGAGCACATCCCGCGCTTCTGCCACCACGACAAGCTCGAACCGGTGGGCAAGTGCCGTATGTGCCTCGTCGAGGTCGAAGGTCCACGCGGCAAGGCACTCGTGACTTCATGCACCATGTCCGTCTCGGACGGCATGGTCGTTGATACGAAGTCCGATGTCGTGAAGAAGGCCCAAGAGGGCATCCTCGAGTTCCTCCTCATCCACCACCCCCTCGACTGCCCCGTGTGCGACAAGGGTGGCGAGTGCCCCCTCCAGGACCAAGCGGTTGCGTACGGCCGCGGTGAGAGCCGATTCATCGAAGAGAAGCGCACGTATGTCAAGCCGATGCCTGTCTCTGATCTCGTACTTCTCGACAGGGAGCGTTGCGTCCTGTGCGACCGGTGCGTACGGGTTGCAGACGACATTGCAGGCGACCCGTTGATCGAGTTCATCGATCGCGGAAGCCACGTACAGATCAACACGTTCCCGAACGAGCCATTCTCCTCCTACTTCTCGGGAAACACGGTGCAGGTCTGCCCGGTCGGCGCGCTGACCTCTGTCGACTATCGCTTCAAGGCGAGGCCGTGGGACCTCGAATCCGTGCAATCCGTGTCGCTCGCTGACGCCATGCACTCGACCGTCGACGTCCATGCATCGCGCGGCAAGATCGTGCGCGTGTACGGCGCAGAGAACAATGCAGTCAACGAGGGCTGGCTGTCTGACAAGGACCGCTTCCAGTTCGCCGCGTTCCACTCAGAGGATCGGGTTACCACTCCGCTCGTGCGCGACGGCGACGGGTTCAAGGAGACGACCTGGGCCGACGCGATGCAGTTGGTCGGTTCGCGACTCGGCGAGTTCATCGGCACCGAGGTCGGCGCCATCGGTGGTGCGAACAACACCAACGAAGAAGCGTTCGTCCTCGGCAAGTTCATGCGAAACGTCATCGGCTCACCACACGTCGATGCGCAACTTGGTGACGGGATCGACCCACACCTGGCGGCAACCGTCACGAACCGTGCCACGATCAGCGACCTCGACGATGCCGCAACGATCCTCGTGTGGGCTGCCGACCTCAAAGAGACACTCCCTGTCCTGTATCTGCGAGTGCGCAAGGCTGTTCGCAACGGAGCGAAGCTGGTCGTTGTCAGCCCCTATGCAACGGGACTCGACTCGATCGCAACCCACGCTGTTTCCTACCGTGCCGGTTCCGGGTCCGAGGTGCTGCGCAAGATCTCACAGGGTGAAGGCGACTACGAGGCAGTCCGCGAGGCGCTCGGCGCCAGCCCGATTGTCGCACTACTCGGCCGAACGTCGATCACCGAGGATGAACGCCTCGTCGAGGCGACTGCGGCCTTTGCACAAACCCTCTCCGACGCGAAGATCCTCCCGCTCCTCACCAGAGCGAACGTGTTTGGAGCCCTGGACATGGGTCTCGCCCCGAACCTGCTCCCCGGAAGGGCGAGTACAGCCGATGCTGACTCTCTGGCAGCGCTCGAGGATGCATGGGGTCTCGTGCCTGAAGGACAGGGCAAGGACACCATGGCGATGCTCTCAGCCCTTGCCGACGCCGACCTCAAGGCAGTGATCCTCGCCGGGTCAGATCCGGTGCGCGACTGTCCGGATCCCGAACTCGCAGTCCGTGCGCTCGACTCAGCCGAGTTCGTGGTCGCTTTCGATGCATTCGTAACGGACTCATCCGCAATGGCAGATGTGATTCTCCCCGCAGCTGTGTGGGGTGAGGTGGACGGAACGGTCACCAATCTCGAGGGTCGGGTCCAGCGCCTCGCCAGGTCCGTGACGCCTCGCGGTCAAGCGATGTCGATGGCGACTGCAATCGATGGGATAGCGCGCATCATGGGTGCCGAAATCGCCGCGTCGGACTGGACGATTGTCAACAAGGAGATCGCTGCTGTTGCGCCTGCGTACGTAGGAATGACCTCCGACTACCTGACATTCGAGGCCGGCGCTGACGGAGAGATCGTCCCACTGTCGGATGCAAGGCAGCCGCTCGAACACATGCCTGTCGATACCAAGGTTCCCGTGGTCACCGACCGGTTCACGCTGCACTTTGCTCCCTCGCTGTACGACGACTCGGTGCTGGTCAGGCACACTGACATCTTCGGATCGTTGTCCACGGACGGTGTTGCGCGCCTGCATCCCAAGGATGCGTCAGCACTCGCCGTTGGAGACGGCGGGTCGGTGGCGATCGCCGGATTGGAACTCCCTGTGGCGATCGACTCCAACGTTGTTCCGGGTTCGGTGGTGCTCCCGCACAACCACGTCGTGACCAAGGGTGTTTCGGCATCGGCCGCGGTTCGCATCGAACCTGTGCGAGGTGACGCATGAGCCTGTTCATCGAAGCTGGCATCAAGGTTGTCTTCGCTTTCGGATTCCTGCTCGTAACGGTTCTGCTCCTCGTGTGGGTCGAGCGCAAGTTCGTGTCCGACCTCCAGAACAGGGTCGGTCCCGAGAGGGCCGGGCCTTGGGGGATCCTCCAGACACTCGCAGACGGCATGAAGTCGTTCTTCAAGGAGTCGATCACGCCGGCCAAGGCCGAATTCGGCATCTACATCGCGGCACCGATCGTGTCGATGGTCACTGCACTTCTGATGTTCCTCGTGATCCCGATCGGTGCGCCCATCGAGATCAACGGCAACGTCTACACCCTGCAGGTGATGGATCTCAACATCGCACTCCTCTACATCCTCGCGGTGTCCTCGGTCGCCGTATATGCGATCACGCTTGCGGGATGGTCCTCAGGGTCGAAGTACCCACTGCTCGGTGCCGTCCGTGGCTCGGCACAGATGATTTCGTACGAAGCGGCAATGGGCCTCGCTCTCGTCCCTGTCGTCATGTTCACCGGGACCATGTCGATGAGCGGGATCGTTGAAGCGCAGCAGGGAACGATCTTTGGCTTCCTCGGGCCGTGGAACATCGTTCTTGTGCCGTCGTTCGTGATCTTCCTGATATCCGGGTTCGCAGAGACGAACCGGGCACCGTTCGACCTTGTGGAAGCCGAGCAGGAGATCGTCGGTGGATTCCACACCGAGTACTCGGGTATGCGGTTCGCACTCTTCTTCCTCGCCGAGTACATCAACGTGTTCAACATCTCAGCGCTGACCGTCACGCTCTTCTTCGGCGGTTGGGGCGGTCCGGTGTTCGGACCGACCGTCCTCCAGTGGATCCTCCCCGTGATTTGGTTCCTCGCAAAGACATGGATGTTCGTCCTGTTCTTCGTCTGGGTGCGGGCAAGCCTGCCTCGTATGAGGTACGACCAATTGATGGCCCTTGGATGGAAGAAGATGATCCCGGTTTCGCTTGCGTGGATCATCCTCGTAGCTATCGCCCTTGGCGTGCGCGAGTTCGGATTCCCATGGGTATGAGGAGCACGACATGAGCTGGTTCGCAGACCTCCTGGGTCCATTCAGGGGCTTCGCCGTCACGATGCGGCAGGTCACAAAGCCACGCGTCACGCGCAAGTATCCCGCCGAGAAGCGTGTCAAACCGGAACGTTTCCACGGACGCCACGTCCTCAATCGGAACATCGATGGGACAGAGAAGTGCATCGGGTGTGAGCTGTGCGCCGGCGTCTGCCCCGCGAATTGCATCTACGTGCGCGGCGCGGACAACCCGGAGGGCGATCCCATCAGCACGGGGGAGCGGTACGGGTTCGTATACGAGATCAACATGCTGCGCTGCATCTACTGCGCCATGTGTGTCGAGGCCTGTCCGACCGAGGCGATCACCATGACCCATCTCTTCGAGATGTCCGTCACCGAGCGCGAGGACGGTATCTACACCAAGGACGATCTGCTTGTCGAGCCAGATGGCACGCCGAACCATCCACAGCCGGATTCCGATCTGATCGACTTGAACGAGTTGCGGATCGGAGACGGATGGATGCGCGCAACATCGCCTTCCGGCCGAGCAGAGTACGAGGGCGTGATCCAGTGGTCGCCCTCTGCAAGAACAGGCGAGCTGCCTGCCGAGCGAGGCCAGTCAGCCCCGGTTGAGGAGGATGAGACCGATGGCTGAAACGATCGTCTTCATCATCTTTGCGGCCGTGGCCCTCGTCGGTGCGGTCTCGATGGTCATGGCATCGAACCCTGTGTACTCCGCAATGGGCCTGCTGTCTGCGATGTTCGCGATTGCGGTCCTGTACGTCGTGCTCGACGCCCACTTCATCGCTGCTGTCCAGGTGATCATCTACGCAGGCGCCGTCATGACCCTGTTCCTCTTCGTGATCATGCTCATCGGCGTCGACAAGTCGGATGCCTACGGCACGCAGGTCCCGGCGCAGAGAATCATGACAGCGGTCGTGTCCGTCGGACTGTTCAGTGCCATCGCCCTCGCAGGGCGTGCCGCATGGATCACCGGCTCGGGTGCCTTCGGTACGCCGAACCTGAACGGAACAGCCGAGGCCATTGCAGACGAACTGTTTGGAACGTGGACCGTTGTGTTCCTTTCCACTGTGATGCTCCTCACCATTGCGGCACTTGGCACCATCGCCCTCGCGTATTACAGGGAAGTTCCTTCCGAGGAGGTGGCTGAATGACCGTCACCGTCACCTGGTTCCTTCTCCTTGCCGCTGCGCTCTTCTCCATCGGCGTTGCTGGTGTGCTCATCCGGCGCAACGCACTTGTCATGTTCATGTCCATCGAGTTGATGCTCAACGCGGTGAACCTCACCTTCGTTGCAGTCAGCAAGGAACTCGGCCTGATCGAAGGTCAGGTCGCTGCACTGTTCGTGATGGTTGTCGCGGCAGCCGAAGTAACGATCGGGCTTGCGATCATCGTGGCCGTCTTCCGGACGCGGGCGAGTGCGAACGTTGACGAACTCGCGGAGATGAAGGGCTAGGTATGACTGACTTCCTCTGGCTCATCATCGCACTGCCCCTCATCGGGGCAACGATCAACATCCTCTTCGGAAAGCGCATCGGGGAGCCGTTCTCCGGCTGGTTCGCTTTCGCCCTTGTAGCCATTCCGTTCGGAATCGCATTGGGACCAACGTTCGGCTTCATCTCCGGGTCGGCCCATCCCGAGACGTTCTACCTGTTCTCTTGGATCCCCGGCGTGGGAGCCGACATCGCCATCCTGTGGGATCCGCTCGCCGCGGTCATGACAATGATCGTCACAGGCGTCGGGGCGCTCATCCACCTCTACTCGATCGGGTACATGCACGGCGACGAGCGGTACCCGCGTTTCTTCGCCTTCATGAACCTGTTCATCGCATCGATGATGATCCTCGTGCTCGCAGCCAACTACGCGATGATGTTCATCGGGTGGGAACTCGTCGGACTCTCCTCATACCTGCTGATCTCGTTCTGGTTCACCAAGCCTTCCGCCGCAGCAGCAGGCAAGAAGGCGTTCATCGTCAACCGCATCGGTGACTGGGGTTTCCTTGTTGCCTTGATGATCATCTTTGCCTCATTCGGCACGTTCGATTTCCACACGATCTTCGCCGCCGCTCCGACACTTATCACGGTCGGAACAGCGACAGCCATCACACTCCTGCTCTTCGTCGGTGCCACAGGCAAGTCGGCACAGCTCCCGCTGTACATCTGGCTGCCCGATGCCATGGAGGGCCCGACACCGGTCTCCGCACTCATCCACGCCGCAACGATGGTGACTGCTGGCGTCTTCATGATCGCCCGGTCCGCAGTCCTCTTCGAGATGGCGCCCGTCACAGGCGCGGTCGTTGCGGTTGTCGGTACCGCAACAGCACTTGTTGCTGCATTGATCGCCGTTGCCCAGACGGACATCAAGAAGGTCCTCGCCTACTCGACCATCAGCCAACTCGGCTACATGGTGCTCGCCGTTGGCGTAGGTGCCTACACAGCTGGCGTCTTCCATCTGACGACCCATGCGTTCTTCAAAGCTCTGCTCTTCCTCGGCGCAGGGTCCGTCATCCATGCAATGGCTGATGAGCAGGACATGCGCAAGATGGGTGGATTGCGCAAGAAGATGCCGATCACATTCATCACGATGGGCGCCGCGTGGCTTGCGATCTCCGGGGTGTTCCCGTTCGCAGGGTTTTGGTCGAAGGACGAGATTCTCGCGGCAACCTTCGACAAGGGCGGCTTCTTCCTGATCCTCTGGGCTGTCGGCCTCGCCGTTGCCCTATTGACGGCGTTCTACATGACTCGACTGTTCGTCATGACCTTCATGGGCAAGCCGCGTTGGGACGACGGCGTGCACCCGCATGAGTCACCTGCGACCATGACAACTCCACTGATCGTTCTTGGTGTTCTCTCGGTATTCGCCGGACTCGTGAACACGCCTGCCCGCCTTGCATTCGAGCACTTCCTCCACCCATCGTTCGAGGCCATCCACCACGAGCTGGGCCTGAGCACCGGCGCTGTCATAGGCCTTGCCGTGTTCGCAGTCCTCATTGCTCTCACCGGAATCGCCTGGGGCTGGCATAAGTACAGCGCTGACGAGCTCCCTGCAGAGGACAGCGCTTTCTGGCAGCGGTCCCTCGCAGCCTTCGGTGTTGACGACTTCTACGGTCGCACCATCGTTGCCCCTGGCAAGAAGGCGTCCGAATGGGCCGCAGACACGTTCGATGCCAAGGTCCTCGACGGCACGGCACACGGTATCGGTTTCGGTGTCAAGAGCTTCGGTGATGTACTTGCCAAGGTCCAGACCGGTCAGGTCCGCGGATACGCCGGAGGTGTCGCCGTTGCCGGCGTGGTGCTGATCGTCGTGTTCGTTGCAGTGGGAGGTGGCTTCTGATGCCAGTCCTCAGCATCCTCATCGCGCTGCCTCTGGTCGGAGCGCTTGTCGTCGGGTTGCTTCCGAAGCGTCGCTCCGAACTCGTCTTCCCCGTGGCGGTCGCGATGTCGATTCCACCGCTCGCCGTTGCTCTCTACATCCTGTGGAACTTCGCCGTCGGGGATGCCGCATTCCAGTTCGGCGAGCACATCGTCATTGCCGAGTCGGTCGGGATTGCGTGGACGCTCGCCGTGGACGGCATCTCACTGTTCATGGTCGTGCTCACCGCACTGCTGTTCCCCATCAGCATTGCGGCGTCCCGTTCGATCACCGACAGGGCAAAGCCGTACATGGTGCTGATGCTGATCCTCGAGACCGGAGTCCTTGGTGTGTTCCTCGCCCTCGACCTCTTCGTGTTCTTCGCATTCTTCGAGATCGTGCTGATCCCGATGTACATGCTCATCTCGATGTGGGGCTCAGAGAACAGGGCATACGCTTCCCTCAAGTTCGTTCTGTTCACCGCCGTGGGTTCCGCCTTCCTGTTGGCGTCGATCGTTGCCCTTGGCATCCTGACGGGCGACCAGATGGGCACGCTGGCGAACTTCGACTTCCGAAACATGCTCCAGGCGAACCTCAGCTCAACCACACAACTCGTGCTGTTCGCAGGCTTCGGAATCGCCTTTGCGATCAAGGTGCCGCTGTTCCCGTTCCACACATGGTTGCCCGATGCGCACACCGAGGCGCCGACCGCTGGTTCGGTCATCCTTGCTGGTGTCCTGCTGAAGATGGGCACCTATGGGTTCCTGCGGTTCAACCTCACGCTCTTTCCTGAGGCTGCAGTGGACCTTGCTGTCCCGTTGGCCATCCTCGGCGTGATAGGCATCGTGTACGGAGCTGCTGTTGCCATCGTCCAGCCAGACATCAAGCGGCTCGTCGCGTACTCGTCGGTGAGCCACATGGGGTTCGTCGTCCTCGGCACGTTCGCCCTCACGACGCAGGGACTCACTGGTTCGGTCGTGACAATGATCAGCCATGGTCTCACCACTGGTGCGTTGTTCCTCCTCATCGGCATGATCTATGAGCGGACGCACACCCGCAAGATCGCTGACTACGGCGGCCTTGCCAAGGTGATGCCCGTCTACGCAGGCATCTTCCTCTTCTCGGCTTTCGCATCCGCTGGCCTGCCGGGCCTGTCCGGGTTCATCGGCGAATTCACGATCCTGATCGGCTCCTACCTGACGCTGCCCGTGCTGACGATCATTGCGGCTTCAGGCGTCATCCTTGCTGCGATCTATCTGCTGTGGGCCTACGAGCGTGTGTTCACGGGGCCTGTCACCAACCCCAAGCTCGAAGGTCTGAAGGACCTCGGGTTCCGGGAACTGGCGATCCTCATCCCACTCGTAGTCCTGATCATCGGCCTGGGCGTGTACCCGAAGCCGGTCTTCGACAGGATCGAGCCATCCGCCGAACTCATCCTCGAGCGCATCGAAGCCACCACCGACTTCGAGGTTCCCGAATACGGTCGTGCCGCTGGTGTTGTTCAAGTCGACTATGACGCCGAAGCCGACGAGGGCCATGAAGCTGACAGCGGGGGAGACAACTGATGCAGAACGCAGCGTTCCTTCCCGTCGCCTTTGAGGTCATTCAGCTCGCCGGTGCCCTCGTTGTATTGCTCGTCGCCGTCGTGGCTGGCAAGGAGCGGAAGATCTGGGGACCGATCGCGGGTGTCACATTCCTGATCTCTGCCGTGGCCGGTCTCGCGCAGTGGTTCGAGGTCACAGACACGGGTGGAGGCTTCTTCTTCTCGACCAAGGACCTGTCGATCATGCGGTCGCCGATGGTTGTGATGGACGGCTTCTCCGCCTTTGCAGCGATCGTGCTCGGACTCGTGGGATTCGTCGCCCTGCTCGGTTCCTGGGATCTTGTTGTCCGGCTCGGCACGCGGTCAGCCGAATTCGTGGCGTTGACGCTGCTCGCGGTTGCCGGTCTGCACATGATGACGGCAACCCCCAACCTCATCGTGATCTTCATCGGTCTTGAGACCGCATCGATCAGCTTCTACATCCTCGCCGGGTTCGTGCGGGACTCCAAGGAATCGGACGAGGCGGCGCTGAAGTACTTCCTGCTTGGCTCCCTTGCATCAGCGATGTTCCTGTATGGCGTGGCGCTCACGTTCGGTGCGACCGGATCGCTCACGATCTATGGCGCGAACTCGATCAGGGACTTCTTCTCGTCGACCATCATCACTGAGCCTGGCATTCTGCTGGTCGGGCTGGCCCTCATGCTGGTCGGGCTGTTCTTCAAGGTGTCAGCAGCACCGTTCCACCAGTGGGCACCCGACGTGTACCAGGGCGCGCCAAACGGCGCAGTTGGGCTCATGGCCGCAGGGGTCAAGGTGGCTGGATTCGCCGCATTCGCCAGGATATTCATCGGTGGCTTCGTCTCACAGATAGATACGTGGGCCCCGATCGTTGCCGTTGTCGCAGCGATATCGATGGTCGTCGGAACCACGATGGCCCTCGTGCAGAAGGACCTCAAGCGGCTGCTCGCCTATT
>CBETWC010000019.1:0-11810 GCA_965539925.1 uncultured bacterium | reverse complement strand
TTCGACCCCTCTGCGAATTAGGGTCCGAGTCGGTTCTTCGTGGTCCGGGCTCGGGCATCGGATACGCGATATCCTCTGGGCGTGACTTCGACCGTTCCCCGCTTGCGCCCATCTCTTGTCGGCACTGCGCCGGGGATCGAGTACGAGACTTCTCTCTGGGAATCGGGGAACAACGTCGTTGTTGGCCTGGACGAAGTCGGTAGGGGAGCATGGGCCGGACCGCTGACCGTCGGAGCGGTCGTGATACCGAGAGATCGCAGAATGTACAAGATCCGAGACTCGAAACAACTGACGGAGAGCGAACGCGATTCTCTCGTTGGCCGCATCAAGGAGTGGGCCGTAGCATGGTCAATCGGCCATGTGACAGCAGAAGAGTGCGACGCGATCGGAATGTCAGAAGCACAACGACTTGCAGCGAAACGCGCCCTCGACAGCTTGGGAATCCAACCGGACCATGTGCTCGTCGATGGGCCGTGGGACTTCGTCGGAACCCTCGAGACCACACCGATCGTAAAAGGCGACACGATTTCGCTGAGCATCGCTGCTGCCTCGATCGTCGCCAAAGTGACCAGGGACACCATGATGCGCGACCTCGCCAGACACCTGCCTTGGTACTCGTTCGACACCAACAAGGGCTATCCCTGTCCGAAGCACAGGGCGGCGCTGCAAGTGCTCGGACCGTCGACGATGCACCGCAGATCGTGGTCCTTCATGGAGAAGCTGCCGTGGTCTGGTATCGAGGGTTGCGATAGCGAACGCGATCCGCTTACTTTGTTCTGATGCTCTTCCAAACCGGACCCGTGGAAATCGAAGACATCGTCAATGTCGATACCGTGACAGGAAACGATGTCATGCTGGCCATCGGTATCGTTGTCGGCGCGACGATGATTGCGTGGCTACTCAGGCGAGTGGTGCAGAAGAAACTGCTTGAAGTCAATCGCCTGCCCGATCCCGTAGCGACCTTGATCGTCCGTGGCCTTGTCTACGTCGTCATCATGGTGGGTGTGCTGCTCGCGCTTCCGCACCTCGGATTCCAGATCGAGCCCCTCATGGTGCTTGTCCTCGTCGGCGGTGTCCTGTTCTTCTTTGCAGCTCGGCCTCTCATGGAGGAATTCTCTGCTGGATTGATCATTCAGACTCGCTCCCCATTCATCATCGGAGACCTGATCCGGCACGATCACCATATGGGTACGGTTACGGACATCGATGGCAGGGAGACTGTGCTGACGACGGCTGACGGTCAGGTAATTCGCATTCCGAATACGTCGATACTCCAATCACCGATCGTAAACATGACCGCCGAAGGTGCGCGCCGAACGACCATCGAAGTCGGTGTCGAGTATGGGGTTGATCTCGACCACGTCGCAGCCGTGCTCGCGAGCGCGATCGCTGATGTCCCGACCGTGCTCAAGACTCCGGCTCCCACTGTTGGCGTCGTCAGTTACGGCGATTCATCGATCAACTTCGACGTCCGGATCTGGCACGGCCCAACATTGCTCGAAGCGTTCAATGCACGCGACGATGTGATCCGATCCATTGACAGAGCGCTCAAGAGCAAAGGCATCACCGTCCCATTCCCACAGAGGGATGTGTGGATGCGCTCTGATGAGTCGCCGGGAGACGAGTAGCTGTCCTCATGGCCGAACCAATGAAGCCCCAACGCCTCGATCCTCTCGACTTCCTGCAGATCGATGAACTTCTCAACGCCCAGGAACGACTCCTGCGCGACACGGTACGTCGGTTCGTCGCCGAGCAGGTGAACCCGCACATCGCTCAGTGGTGGGAGGAAGGGACGTTCCCACGCGAACTCATTCCGAAGATGGGCGAGCTCGGCCTCCTCGGCATGCACCTCGAGGGATACGGTTGTGCCGGTACCAGCGCCGTCGAATACGGACTGGCGTGTGCCGAACTCGAGGCAGGCGACTCCAGCATCCGCAGCTTCATGTCCGTGCAGAGTTCCCTCGCGATGTATCCGATCTGGGCCTTCGGCTCAGAGGAGCAGAAACAACAGTGGCTTCCAGGCATGGCAGCGGGGAAGATCATCGGCTGCTTCGGCCTGACCGAACCCGACTCCGGCTCGGATCCTGGTTCGATGCGGACAACGGCGAGGCGCGAAGGCGATGAGTGGGTTCTCAACGGATCCAAGATGTGGATCACGAACGGATCGATCGCAGATGTCGCGATCATCTGGGCGGTCGCAGAGGGCGCGGTTCGGGGGTTCATCGTCCCTACGGACACCGCTGGCTTCGCCGCGACCGACATCAAGCAGAAGATGTCGCTCAGAGCTTCTGTCACCAGTGAACTCGTGTTCAACGACGTTCGCCTACCCCTTGATGCCGTGCTCCCGAACGTCGAGGGCCTCAAGGGCCCCCTCTCATGCCTCAACGAAGCCAGATTCGGGATCATGTTCGGCGCCGTTGGAGCCGCCAGAGCTTGTTACGAGAGCGCCCTGGCGTACACGGTCGATCGAGAGCAGTTCGGGAAACCGATTGCAGCATTCCAACTCACACAGCAGAAACTCGTGCAGATGCTCGTCGGCGTCAACAGTGGAATGCTGCTCGCGCTTCACCTCGGCAGGAAACGAGACGCTCGGACACTCTCGACGGAGCACATCAGCTACGGGAAGATGACGAATGTCCGCATGGCGCTCGATACTGCGAGAGAAGCCCGAAACATGCTTGGGGCAAACGGGATCACACTCGCATACCCGGTGATCCGGCACATGAACAACCTGGAGTCGGTGTACACCTACGAAGGCACCAACGAAGTGCACACGCTCGTGCTCGGCCAGGCAATCACCGGCATCTCGGCGTTCTCCTAGTGCCTCAGCTCGTCCTCGCCTCCGCATCGCCACGTCGCGCCTTGTTGCTCTCAACAGCCGGATTCGAGCTGGAGATACGGTCGCCTGACGTCGTCGAGACGCTGATCGATGGTGAATCCGCGGCGGAGGCGGTGCTGCGGCTTGCACAATTGAAGGCGGACGCGGTTGACCGGGGACCTGGGGAAGTCGTCCTTGCTGCCGACACGATGGTCGTACTCGATGGTGATCCGCTCGGCAAGCCGGAAGACGCTGCTGACGCACATCGGATGCTCACCACACTGAGCAGGAAGACGCACTCCGTCTTGACAGGTTGGATCGCTGTCTCAGATGAAGGCGAGCGGTTCGGCGTGTCCGAATCCCGGGTGACGTTCAAGGAGCTGTCTCCATCTGATATCGACGCTTACATTGCCGATGCTCAGCCGTTCGACAAGGCAGGCGCCTACGGCATCCAAGAGGAGAAGGGCCGCCTCATCGAGCACGTGGACGGCTCGCGGGCCAACGTGATGGGTCTTCCGTTGCGAGAGATCGCATCGGCCCTCGCAGCCCTCGGGATCGTTCGATCAGCCCCGTAGAGCCGCAACGAGGAGTTGGGCAAGCTTCGCCTTGCTGCCAGTCACCTTGTAGTCGATTAGGTACTCACCGATGCGATGCGCCTGCTTGTTCGTGACGAAGTAGACGAGTTTCGGGCTGAGATGGTATTCGCCCTTCGTCATGGCTCGAACATGAGGAGCGAATGGTCCACGCACGACATTCTTCAGCGTCTTGTCGAGCATGAGCGTGTTGTGTACCACGCCGACACCGCTTCCGATGTCGTGACGGGTGTGGCCCGGAAACGCACCCCAGGCACACTGGGATATGAAGTACGCAGCGCCTGTCCAGAGATTCACAGCGATCGTGCCGTACCGCAGATCGGTAATCGCAGCCTCGAGCTCGTCAGCATGGAGAGCCTGTGTCCTTGGGTGGATGATCACGTTTGCCCCGAGGGTGCCGTAAAGGGACTCGTTTGCGAAGCGCACGGCGCTGTCGAGATACTCACCGACGCTCGGGCTGGGCAGCGTCACAACCGCAAGGGCCGGGCCGAAGACCTCGTTCGTAAAGACGTGATTCGCAGTGTCGTTCACATCGACCGCTGGAAACAGGTACCGGTTGTGGTCTGAGCCATACGTCTCCACGTCATCGATGTCTGCAAGAACACCTTCACAGCGTGCAGCCGACTCCGGGTAGTACGGAGTTCGATCATCGAGTTCATCGAAGACGCGCCGAATCTCCCTCATGAGGGCTTCACGTTGCTCCCAGTGTTCGGGAAGTATGAGAACCTGCGCAGCAATGCAATTGTGGCCGGCATTGTGCATCTTCTGGCTGACGATGTGCTCTGCCTGGAATCTGATGTCACGTTTCGACCAGTTGCCGGGAACGACTATGACCGGACTCACGCCACCAAGTTCCGCGCCGATCGGCTTGGTGTTGATGGGGAAATCTGCGTCCTTGTTCGCTGCCCCCTCCTCGCCGGTGCCGTAGACAATCGCGTCGTAGGTTCGGGCACTTCCCGTGATGTGAATCGAGTCGACATCGGAATGGGAGGTCAGATACGAGCCGACCCTGATTCCACCATACGCGAATCTGATGTACCCATCCTCTATGAGATCAGCGAAAATCTCTTCGAAGAAGGGTCCGGTGTAATCATTGACCGGATTCATCTTGAGAACGACAACCTTGCCCTCGTTGAACATGGCGTTCACCACGTCGAGAACGGCGATCGACGAGATATTTCCTGCTGCAAGAACGACAGAGACATCACCTGGTGGATCTTCCTTTCGGTAGAACGCACCGGCGGTCTCTTCGAGTGTCTCAGGAGTCACCTCCGGTCGCATCCATACCTCGGCGCTAACGCCTGACCACAGGATGAGGTCGTCCACGGTGTTGGGAAACACGTCGACAACAACTTGGTCAGACGCATTCTGTCGCACCTCATAGCCATCGAGAATGGGGGTACCCGCCGCGATTCGTTTGAGCGTCAGCAGTAGATCATCCACAACCGAGATGAGTGAGAACGGCCCCGAGGTCCATTCTTCTCCGGCGAGTGGGTCATCCATCGAGAGAGCCTTTGCCTCCACCGCCGCCTCGACCCACGGCCGAGCAACGCGAACTGTGTTCGATCGGATGGACTCGAGGTATTCGATCCTCCTCTCGATCGGAAGGTTCGCCCATCGGTGCTTCGATTCCTGAAGGTCTGCGACGGCAGCGTCTATGAGTTCTGGGTGCATGCCTGTAAATCTAATCGTGTGTTGCCGAACACCGGTACGATCGACGCATGGATATCTCAGGATCAGCAGCAATCGTGACAGGCGCAGCCTCCGGACTCGGAGCCGCTACCGCAAAGGCACTCGTCGACAGGGGAGCGATCGTCACGCTCATCGACCTCAACGCTGAGGCAGGTGATGCCAAGGCCACTGAGCTGGGAGGCGGAACTCGCTTCGTGCGTGCAGACGTTACCGATCCTGACGCGATCGCCGAAGCTGTTTCGCTTGCCGGGGAGGATGCGCCACTCCGCATTGCGGTGAACTGCGCTGGCATCGCGATCGGGTCACGCACCATCAACCGTGAAAGTGAGCCGGCGAACCTCGATGCCTTCACCACAGTCGTGAAGGTCAACCTCATCGGCACCTACAACGTGTCGAGCCAAGCAGCAGCAGCCATGTCCAAGAACGAGGCGCTCGAACACGGCGAGCGCGGCGTGATCGTCACGACGGCGTCTGTCGCTGCCTTCGAGGGGCAGATCGGCCAGACGGCCTACTCGGCGTCCAAGGGCGGAGTTGTGGGGCTGACCCTGCCCATGGCCCGAGATCTCTCAGCGGTCGGCGTACGGGTGAACTGCATCGCACCCGGCATCATCGACACGCCGCTGCTCGCAGGCCTGAACGATGAGATGCGCGAGGCGCTGGCGGCCAACGTCCCGTTCCCCAAGCGTCTCGGGACACCGGACGACTACGCATCGCTCGCGATGGAACTCATCAACAATGGTTACATGAACGGTGAGTCCATCCGAATGGACGGTGCACTCAGGATGGCACCTCGCTAGTCGCCTCGAAGGTAGCCAGCGCATCACCTTCCGCATCGCATAGCTCGAGGCGATTGTCGGATTGGCGGTATCGGGCCACGCGGTCAAGCATTGCAAGAAAGCGTTGTTCCACGTCCATGCCCTCGGGGCAGGCCATCATCGTGGATGCAATCGGGCCCAGCGAGATCGTTTCGCCTTCCAACCGGTACGTGCTGCGAAACATGTTGCATCCGGAGAACCCATGGATGTACGGCTCGGGGTCGACCACGAATGTCAGATCGATGGCCCTTCCGGCGGCTCCTTGCACCGAGCCACCTCCTTCGAGTTCTACCAGCTGCCATCGAGTTCCAGTCAGGCTCACCGTCCGCCTCCTTGGTGTTCTGTCCACGAATGCTCCTGGACAGAACGCTAGGGTGGCCCTGTTACCAACAGGAGGAAGTAACGACCATGGCCGGTAAAGGTGAGTTGTACCAACAGAGGAACGGCAAGTGGGCTTTCCGCGTGAAGGCCTCGAACGGCCAGATCGTTGCCCAGAGCCAGGGCTACACGAAACGAGCCTCAGCCCGCTCGACACTTGAGAAGCTGCTCAACGGCACATACGATGGCCCGATCGTCGAGCCAGGTAAGTAGCACAACGTCGCTGAGGGGCCGTCGCCGCGTGCGGCGGCTTCTCTCGCGTCTACTGTCACGCAGATGCAGATCGATTTCCACGATCCCGATTTCCTCCAGGATCCGTACCCAACGCTGAACGACGTGAGGGAAGAGACACCGATCTTCCGTCAGGCCAAGGACAAGGACGGCCAGGAGACGTGGTTCCTCACGCGTCACGATGACATCCATCGGACGCTTCGTGATCGACGACTCGGCCGCAGCTTCGAACACGTCCTTTCTCATGATGAGGTCGGGGTTTCGCCGCCTCCGAAGGAGTGGAAGCCCTTCACGGATCTCGAGCGATGGTCCATTCTCCAGCTTGAACCTCCCGAGCACACCCGCATCCGTACGCTCCTGTCGCGTGAGTTCACACCCAAGCGGGTGGCCGGGCTTCAACCGCGAATGGTCGAGATCGTCGACGGGCTCCTCGATGACGCTGATCCCGCCTCATTTGAACTCCTCGCCGATCTCGCCCAGCCTTTCTCCCTCCTCGTGATGTGCGAGCTTCTTGGCGCACCCTTCGACGACAGGAACCTCCTTCTCGACTGGTCCCACCGGATCGTCAAGATGTATGAACTCACCACCACGGACGACCAGATCCAGTCAGCGGTCGACGCATCTGCCGAATTCACGGCATGGACAGCCGACCTCATTGCACAACGTCGTGCGAGACCAACCGACGATCTCATATCGGGCTTGTGCACAGTCGAGACCGATGATGGACGCCTCTCTGATGATGAGATCATCTCAACCGTCGTCCTCCTGCTCAACGCCGGCCATGAGGCAACGGTCAACACGCTCGGGAACGGCCTCACGGCACTGCTCAAGCACCCGGATCAGATGGCACGGCTTGCGTCGGGAGAGGTATCCCTGAAGGACGCACCTGAGGAGCTCTTCCGATATGACTCACCTCTCCAGCTCTTCGAGCGATGGGTGCTCGCCGACGAGTACGAGGTTGCCGGCCAGAGGATTCCGAAGGGTGAGAAGATCGCGATGCTCTTCGGTTCGGCGAATCGGGACCCGCGCAAGTGGGACGATCCTGATACGTTCGATATCGGACGCGGCGACCCAACACACATCACATTCGGCTGGGGTCTCCACCACTGCATAGGTGCGCCCCTGGCCCGGTTGGAGGTCTCGACGGTCATTGATCGCTTCACCAACCGGTTCCCCAACGCCCACCTCAAGGCCGATCCTGTACGCCATCCCGCCTTCGTAATCCACGGATACGAACGAGTGGACATAGCTCTTCGATAGCAGCGACGGTCTCGCCTGTCGTCCTCCCTTCAGGGAGGACAATGAGGAGGGGGTTATGGGAGGCGGACGTGGCTTGGGCGGAGTTCGGCGAGGCTTCCTACACCCAGGAGCTTCATCGTTCTTTCGATATCAGCGATGAGGATGTCAGCCGCTCGCTGGACGCCGTCCTCTCCTCCGGCCATCAGGCCGTAGAGATATGCCCTGCCTACGAAGGCCGCCTTCGCTCCGAGGGCGACCGCCGCGACGATGTCGCCGCCGTTCATGATCCCACCATCGCTGAAGACTTCCGCATCGGAGCCGAGTTCCTCGACCACCGGTTGAATTCGTCGCAGGGGGACAGGGGAGCGGTCGAGTTGGCGTCCGCCATGATTCGACAGGATCACGCCGTTCGCACCCAGATCAACGACCCGTCTCGCATCGTCGACCGACTGGATGCCCTTCACCACGATCGGCCCCTCCCATTGGCCACGCAGCCATTCCAGGTCGTCGAAGTTGAGCGCAGGGTCGAAGAGACGATCGGCCGAATCGGCAACCGTGCCACCAAGGGAATCGAGGGAGGCGAACGAGAGTGGCTCGGTCGTGAGGAAGTTGAACCACCAACTCGGGTGCATTGCGCCGTCGAGCACGGTACGTACTGAGACCGACGGCGGCACGGTGAGACCATTGCGAACATCTCGCAATCGGGCGCCTCCCACAGGGAGATCCACTGTGAGGACAAGCGTGTTGAATCCGCTGTCCTGCGCCCGTCGAGCAAGCGAATAGGACACTTCGCGATCTCGCCACACATAGAGCTGGAACCACTTGTCAGCTTTCGGCGCCGCAGCAGCCACGCCCTCAGGCGTTGTCGTACCCATCGTGGAGAGCGCAAACGGCACGCCGATCCGTTCAGCAACCCTCACAACCGATGGCTCGCCTTCATGATGCATCATCCGGGTGAACCCTGTCGGTGCGAAACCGAAGGGGTAGGCGACAGGTTGTCCCAGGATCGTTGTCGAAGTGTCGGTCTGTGACACGTCTCTGAGTATGTTCGGCTGGAACTCGAGATCACGGAACAGCAGCCGCGAGCGTCCAAGGCTTATCTCGTCCTCAGCGGCACCGTCGACGTAGTCGAAGACAGCTCGAGGCGTTCGGCGTCTGGCTCTCTTCGCAAGATCACCGATGCTTGCAGCGCGACCCATCCTGCGTTGGTGCCGCGTCCCTACCTTCGGTGCCGATCGAAGGAGCGGAGCGAAGTCAGACCATTTCGGGAACTGCCTCTTCGTCACCACCCGCTCCCTTCATCTCTGCATTCCGGCCCATCCACGAATCTACACCTTCGCGTGTTGGAGTACCCAAGTGTGCATTGCGATGCCGCTGGCGACGCCCACATTGATCGATCTCGTCGACCCGTACTGCGTGATGTGCACGACATCTCGGCACGCAGCAACCATGGCTTGCGAGAGGCCCGGACCCTCCTGGCCGAAGACGAGTGCGCACCGGTCGGGGAGGGGAGTGGTCTCGATCGGCACAGATCCCTCCCGTATGTCGATCCCGATCAGGGGGAGCTCGGCCTCTGCAGCCCAGCGAGTGAAATCTTCCACGGAGGCGTGGTACTCGATGTGCTGATACCTGTCGGTCACCATGGCTCCACGCTTGTTCCATCGCCGCTTCCCCACGATGTGCACCGTATGAGCAAGGAACGCATTCGCGTTACGGACGATCGTTCCGATGTTGAAGTCATGCTGGAAGTTCTCAATAGCGACGTGGTAACCGTGTCTCCGAGCATCGAGATCCGCAACGATCGCCTCACGCTTCCAGTACCGGTACTCGTCCAGGACGTTTCGTCGATCACCGTCCGCGAGTAGTCCGGCGTCAAGACGTTCATCCGTCGGCCACGGCAACGAATGAGGGCCGACACCAACCTCGCGTTCGTCACTCATCTGAGCCAAGCTCGAGTCCTGCCATGTCTTCGAGCGCCTTCACGAGGGCGTGGTTGCCTTCCGAGCCAAGACCCTGGGATTGCAGCGCGCGATAGAGCTGGAATACGAGAGATGTCCCTGGTACTGGGACACCGAGTTCATCAGCAGCGTCAAGGACGAGCCTGAGATCCTTCTGTTGCAGATCGATCGTGAATCCGGGGCGCCAATCCCTCTTGATCATCTGGGGCCCGCGGTTCGAAAGCATCCAGGACCCGGCAGCCCCGCCTTCAACAGCACGCAGGGTCGCCTCGAGATCGAGACCACCGGCATCAGCAAGGAGCAACGCCTCGGACACCGCAAGCTGATTGACCACCACGAGGATCTGATTGACGGCCTTGACCAGTTGGCCTGCACCTGTCGGGCCGACGTGCGTGATCGTTGAACCGACTGCGTCGAAGTAGGGCATGGCTCTCTCGAACTGCTCACGCTCTCCACCAACCATGATGCTCAACGTGCCGTTGACGGCGCCCTCTGAACCGCCTGAGACAGGCGCGTCGAGCCAGTGGCCCCCTTGATCGGCGATCATTGTTGCGAACCGCTTCGTCGCTTCTGGCGAGATCGTCGAATGGTCGATGATCAACGCACCCGGTTCGAGGCCCTCGGCCAATCCGTTGACACCGAACACGACATCCTGGACATCAGGTGTGTCCGAAACGCAGATCATCACGATCTCGCACTGGGCCGCGAGATCTACCGGAGACTTGGCCAGCACCGCGCCGGCCTCGACCAATGCGTCAGCCTTCGATGCTGTCCTGTTCCATACGACCGTGTCGTGGCCTGAACAAAGGACATTCATCGCCATCCCTCGACCCATGATCCCGAGTCCTGCGAAGCCGACCGTAGCCATTGATTCTCCTATGCCATTGCGATCTGACGCTCTCGACCGTAGTAGCGAACCAGCATCAGAGCGGGAATGAGTGATAACGCCGAAAGGACGAATGCGCCGATGTAGGGCGTGTGTGGACTGATCGCGAACAACACGCCCGATGCTGCTGTCGACAGAATCACGGCAAGACTCGTCGTCGACTGGTAGACGCCGAGAACGCCTCCACGCATCGAATCATCAACAGTCCTGGTAGCCATCGCCTGAAGGGTCGGCAGGAGCAGGCCTGACCCAACGGCGAACAGGGCCGAACCAATACCGGCGACCCAAATCATCGTCGCTATCGCGAACAGACCAAGAGACAATGTCCTGATCACTGTCGCAGCAGCCATGACGTGCGTCTCCCCAAATCGATCAATCGCCCGTCCGAGGAAGGCGGTTTGAGTGACGACTTGAGCGAGCCCCACGATGGCGAGCAGGAGTCCAACACCGAGTTCTGCGTTCGTATCGAACAGCACAGCTTCGCCGAAGAGCGCAAAGGTCGCCATCACGACACCAAGGGCCGACTGCGCAATGAATACAACGATCAATGCAAGCACAAGTGGCTTGACCCGTAGCGCTTCAAGGAATGACAAGCGTTCAGCATTGGCATGATGCTGCTCGCGCTCTTGTGCCGACATCGATTCATCGAGCGTGAACACCGTGAGCAGCACCACCATGGAAGCTGCGCCTGCAGCGATGAAGTAGGGCACACGAGGCCCGAGGCCCACGAGCAGACCTCCGATCGCAGGACCGATGAAGAATGCAACGCCGAACGCAGCGAATACCAAACCAAGAGCTTGGGCTCGCTTCGCCTTCGGTGTGATATCGGTCACATAGGCCTGTGCGACCACGATGTTCCCCCCGGTGAGTCCATCGAGAATCCTTGATGCGAACAGGACCCATACCGCTCCCGCCATTCCGAAGATGACAAACGAGATGACCGTTCCGACTTGGGAGACGATCAGCACCGGTACCCGACCGACCTTGTCGCTCCATCTGCCGAGGATCGGTCCTCCAACGAACTGGGCTGCGTAGAACGACGAGATGAGCAGGGTGATCATCATCGGGGACATCCCGAACTCGTTCTTGGCGAACAGGGGAATGATCGGGATGATCAACGAGGCACCGACCATCTGCACGAAGACAATCAGAAGGATCGTGATGAGTCGCTTGTCGAGTTTCCTGAGATCCATGGGTCAC
>CBETWC010000018.1:0-12040 GCA_965539925.1 uncultured bacterium | reverse complement strand
CGACCGGCTGGATGCAGTGTGCGCTGATGGTGCCGACAACTTCAGTCTTGCCGAGCAATATGTTGCTGAGGATGCTGAATACTCGGTTCGGTCGGACGGGACGATGCCTGCGCTCGGAGAAGCTGAGCAGTCCCTTGACATCATTCAGCTTCAGACCTGCGAGCGTTAGCTAGAACTGATCGCCCATATCCGGCCTAAGGGGTATCCACTTCGGTACAGTGACCCCTCCGAATGTGGGCCAGTGCCCCACTTTCGGCCTTGAATCGTCGCTTCTGTGGGAAATGAGCGTGCTGACGGTCGCCCAGAGCGCTTTTCGCCCCACCACTGTACCGAAGTGGATACCCCTTTCCGGCCTTATGTGCTCGTTGTGAAACGCCACTGGCGGTCAGTGGCTCGTGTGATTCCGATGCGAGATGTCGTGTTCCAAGCGGTGGTGGGCGTGGCGCGGGTTATCTCCACGACTCCCTCGCCAATCTGGAGGCTGTCGTGGACCAGTGTCAGGCCGAGAGACTGAGCGAGCTTCCCCGGACCGTCACACAGGTGGTCGGTCCGACCCCGGCGCAACTCCATGACATCAATACCGTCGGTGGGCATTCCGGCTCTCAGCAGAACCGCTCCCGGCTCGCAGTCGCGTCCTGTGACGATATTCGCCATCATGTGGATGCCGTAGCTGCGATACATGTAGAGATGTCCGGCACCAAGGAACATCGATGCGTTGCGGTGCGTGCGACCACGGTACGCATGAGACGCAGGGTCGTCGGAACCACCATACGCCTCGACCTCCGTGAGCCGTAACGATGTCTTGCTCCCGTCGATGCGCGTTGTGACGATGCAACCCAACAGGGCACGAGCAGCATCGACAGGCGACCCCAAGAGGAATCCGAGGTCGGTCCGCTCGCTCAGGCCTTACCTCTGAGGTCGCCTCCGGTGGCGGCAGCCACGCTCTCGGCGATGGCTCTCCTCACAGGAGTGACCTCTTCATCGGTGAGGGTTCTGTCGGACGCCCGGAGATGGATCTTGATGGCGATCGACTTGAGGCCCTCCCCTATCGAATCTCCCGTGAACACATCGAACACTTCGATGTCGTCAAGGAGGTGACCGCCGCCAACTCTCGCTGCTTGGATGAGTGTTGCAGCCGCGACGTCGCGCGGGAGTGAGAAGGCGAGATCGAAAACCACCGGAGGGAACACGCTTGGTGTCTCATACTGCCACGGCGTTCTCTCCAACAGCAGTTCGTCGAGGTCGAACTCGGCCGCGACGACTCGGCCGGCAAGGCCAAAGGCTTCCGCAACACTTGGATGGATCTCACCAACTGCACCGATCACGGCATCATCCACGACGATTTCCGCACAGCGACCGGGGTGGAATGGCGACACGGTCGCCTGCCTCAATTCTCCGTTTACGATCTCGAGCTGGTCCGCGAGCAGGTCCCACACGCCGGTTCCGTCGTAGAGATCGAAGGACGTGGATCCGGAGAGCCAGTCTGCGCCCTCCTCGCCTGCCAGGATGAAGGCGAGCCTGTCTGGTTGTTCCGGAAGTTTGCCGGTGCCCGGAAGAAACACCTTGCCGATTTCGTACAGCCTCGCCGTCTCGTTCTTGCGAGCAACGGCGATCGCCGCGGCCTTCAGCATTCCCGGCAGGAGCGTTGTTCGCATCACACCCTCTGTGTCGTTGAGGGGGTTCACGAGATTGATCGCCTCCCTTGCGGGGTGCCCTTCATCGAGACCGAGGCGGTCAAGGTCGGCTCCGCCGATGAAGGAGAAACCGATCTGCTGGTAGAAGCCAGCTCCAACCATGACCTCGCGTATCAGGCGCAAGCGACGTTCGCGGTGGGACAGGCCTCCTCCGGGACCCTGCGGTACCGTGTCCGGAATCCCATCGAAGCCGTGGAGCCGTGCGATTTCCTCCACGAGATCGACGGGTGCTCGAACATCCGGCCTTCGTGTGGGAACGGTCACAGTGAGCGGGTCCGTGCCGGTGACTCCGAACGTCAACCGCGTCAACAGATCGGTAGTCGTCTCTGTATCCAGGGAGATTCCGAGGATGCGCTTCGTTTCGGACAGCGGATACTCGATGTTCCACGGAACGATCTGCCCGGGGTCGATGTCTACAGGCTTCGGTGCTGGCGTGCCGCCTGCAATATCTGTGAGCAGCTGTGCGACCCGATCTGCGCCCAGTTGGCAGAAGGACGGGTCAGCTCCGCGTTCGAACCGTGCGGATGCCTCTGATCGAAGGCCGAGACGTTTCGATGTCATCAGGATGCTTGCGGGATCCCAGTATGCGGCTTCGATGAATACATCGGTCGTACCCTCGTGTACCTCAGTGGCCGCTCCACCCATCACTCCGCCGATGGCGACGATGTCTGAGCCGTTCGTTACGACGATGTCCGCGGCGATGAGTGTCCGTTCCTGGTCATCGAGCGTCACAACAGCTTCCTGGTCCTTCGCTCGCCGAACCACGATCGTCTCACCGAGACGGTCAACGTCGAAGGCGGGGGTTGGGTGGCCGAACTCGATCATTGCGTAGTTGGAGGCATCGACGACATTGGAGATGGGTCGTACACCCGCCTGGACGAGGCGCCAACGCAGCCAGTGGGGGGAAGTGCCGACCGTGATGTTGCGGACCTGTCGGCCAGCAAAGCGGGGGCAAGCTTCGGCATCCGCGATCGTGACCGAAACGGTTGATGGTTCCCCGGATTCCGCTACATCGATGTCGGCGTCCCTCAGTGGGAGGCGATACAGCGCTGCGAGATCTCGGGCGAGGCCATACACGGACAGACAATCGGGTCGATCCGGAGTGACTCCCACCTCGTAGTAGACATCGGGAAGGCCGATGACATCGGCGAATGGTCGCCCGATCATCCCTGAGGCAGCCGGATAGTCGTCGTTGAGCACCATGATGCCTTCAGCGTCGTCGCCGAGGTCGAGTTCAGATTCGGAGCAGATCATCCCGTTTGACGTCACTCCACGAATGGCGCGTCTGGTTATCTCGAAGTCTCCGCCGAGGACAGCTCCAGGTACTGCAACCGGCACGATCGCGCCAGCCTCGAAGTTCCAGGCACCGCAGATGATGTCGAGGACTTCGTCACCGACGTTGACCTTGGTGAGCCTTACCTTGTCGGCATTGGGATGCTGGGAAACCTCGAGCACCTCGCCCACGACGACGCCTGTGAACGTCGGCGCGAGGACATGCCAGTCCTCAATCTCATGACCCAGGCTCTCAAGCGCGTCGATGATCTCTTCGGGGTCGTCTGTGGGGATGTCAATGAATTCCCTGAGCCACGAGAGTGTGAGCTTCATCGGTACTGCTCCAGTGTTCTCACGTCGGGGTCAATGAACGTGCGGATGTCTGTGATGCCGTGTCGGACCATCGCCATTCTTTCGGCGCCCATGCCAAATGCGAATCCCGACAGCTCGTTGGAGTCGTAGCCGACGTGTTCGAACACCTTGGGATTGACCATGCCGCATCCAAGTAGCTCGATCCACTTGCCTTGGGTGAAGGCATGCATCTCGGCCGACGGTTCCGTGAATGGGAAGTAGTGCGGTATGAACTTGACCTTCGTGTCCATGCCGAAGAACTCGCGGGCGAATTCAGCGAGTGTGCCTTTGAGATCGGCGAACGTGATGTTGTCGTCGACGGCAAGGCCTTCGATCTGGTGGAAGACCGGGAGATGTGTTGCGTCGATGGCGTCGGAGCGAAACACCTTCCCCGGTACGACGATGTATACAGGAGGGTCGTGTTCCTCCATGTGTCGGGCCTGCATCGGCGAGGTGTGGGTACGCAGCAGGATCTCATCCTCGCCTTCGCCATAATCGAGGTAGAGCGTGTCGCTTTCATGGCGAGAGGGATGGGTCTCTGGGATGTTCAGTGCCGTGAAGTTGTAGAAATCTGTCTCGGCTTCGGGGCCCTGGACCATCTGGTAGCCGAGGCTGACGAAGATGTCGACGATCTCATCGATCGTCTGCTGGATCAAGTGGTGTGTGCCGCGCTGCGGCACCCTTCCGGGGAGGGTGACATCGGCTCGATCTGCCTCGAGGCCGGCATTCAACTCGATCATCTCAAGTCCAGCTCTCTTGGTCTCGATGAGAGCCATCAGTTCGACAGCGACGTCGTTGATCGCTTTCCCTGTGGCACCCCGCTCTGCCGGGTCCTTGATGGAACCGAGGCCTCTACGGCCCTCACTGATTGGTGATTTTCGTCCAACGGTCTCGGCTTCCACATCGTCGAGTTGCGCCAGGGTCGTTGCTGCAGCGATGCGTCCGGGCGCGTCGTGCTTGAGTTGTTCAAGTGTTTCCATGCGATTCGGCAGGTTAGCGGTGGTAGACATGGCTGTAGCTCCTGATGTGGTGTCGGTACCCCAGGAACCAGAAGAACCCGGGGCGTTGGCTCCCGGGTCTTGTCTTGAGTGCGTTGAGGACGCGTGCGATACCCGGGCTAGCTGCCCGTAAAGAACGCATCCGTAAATCGCTGGCTTCTCATGGCGGCAACCGTAACACATGGTCCCCCGAAGCGGAAGGGGCAGTTCTGTGCAACAGTTCGTCCTCCCTGAAGGGAGGACAATGCGATAGGGCGCGCTATCAGCGTGTGGTCTGGGTGCTGCGGAGCTCGTACATCAGGATTGAGGCGGCGACGGCGGCGTTGAGGCTCTCGGTTTCGCCGGGCATGGGGATCGTAACGGATCGATTGGAACGATCTATGTCGTCGGCTGAGAGTCCTGCTGCTTCGGAACCTATGAAGAGAGCAATCGGATGTTCGCCTCGGACTGCCTCTCCCCCACCGGTAACCACGGAGGCAACCACGTCGAGCCCCAACTCTGTGGCATCGGCAAAGGGGTCTTTCGAGAATGACAGATGAACCTTGAAATGAGCTCCAACTCCAGCCCGAACCACCTTCGGATTCCAGGGGTGTGCAGAATCTCCAGTCACGCAGACATCCCAGCCGAATGCTGCTGCGGAACGGATCATCGTTCCGAGGTTTCCTGGATCACCGACGTCGCGTAGGACGAGCGTGTTCCTGTAGTGCATCCGATCTGGCTCAGGAATCGGAATCATCGCAACCGGGCTCTGCGGATGAACCGTGTCCGATGCCGCAGCGAGCACCTCCGCCGTGACAATCTGTGGTTCATAACCGTGACGGTCACAGATCTGCAGGGTCGTGTTATCGCCCTTCTCCACCAGCACAGTTCGCATGGTGATCCCCGCCCCGAGAGCCTCGGAGAACACGGTTGGCCCTTCGATGATCGTCGCCATCTCTTCGCTTCGGCCACGTGCGCGGTGAAGCCGCTTGAACGCCTTGATGAGAGGGTTGCTGGCAGACGTGATGATCTCGGACATACACACATCGTAAGAGACCCGCATCCACAAACGCGAGAAGGACCCCGAAGGGCCCTTCTCAGATCTTTGCTCTTTGCTCTTTGTTCTCTGCTCTACTCCGCGGTAGCCGAGGTGGCTACCTCCACGAGAGCGCTGAACGCATCGGGATCGCTGACGGCCATCTCCGCGAGCATCTTGCGGTCGACCTCGATGTCCGCGGCCTTGAGCCCGGCCATGAATCGCGAGTACGTCGTGCCGTTGATGCGGGCTGCGGCGTTGATACGCTGGATCCACAAGCGGCGGAACTGCCCCTTGCGTGCACGACGATGGTCGTACGAATCCTGCATGGCGTGCATCACCTGCTCGCGAGCCGCGCGATACCTTCGTGAACGTGCTCCCGTATATCCGGAAGCCCTGTCCATTACCTTTTTGCGCTTCTTGCGCGCATTCACAGATCGCTTTACACGAGCCATGGGGGCCTCCTACTTTCCGAGCATGCGGTCCATGCGCTTGGCATTCTTACCGCTGAGATTGGATTTTCCTTTGACTCGACGCCATCGCGCTGAGCTCTTCTTGTTGCGGTTGTGGCCGCGCCAGGCGTTGTCATGCCTGATCTTGCCGCCGCCGGACCGCTTGAAGCGCTTCGCAACGCCCTTGTGTGTCTTCATTTTCGGCACGTGTCACTCCTGCTGGGAGGGAGAGGAAAGCAGCCGCTATTCCTCGTCCGTGGTGTCGTCTTCAGTTTCTAGATCTTCAACTGGCGCATTCCTGACAGGTGCGAGGACCATCGTCATGTTCCGCCCTTCGAGCTTCGGCATCGTCTCAACGTCGCCGTAGTCGGAAACTTCGTCGTACAAACGCTTGAGGATGTCACGGCCGAGTTCCGGGTGGGCCATCTCACGGCCACGGAAACGCATGGTGCATTTGACCTTGTCGCCTTGGCGCAGGAACTTCAGAACTCGTTTGCGCTTCACATCGAAGTCGCTCGTCCCGATCTTGGGACGGAACTGCACCTCTTTGATGACCGTGCGTGTCTGATTCTTGCGAGCCTCACGAGCCTTGACCGACTGGTCGTACTTGAACTTGCCGTAGTCCATCATCCTCACAACGGGAGGACGGGCTTCCGGCGCCACCTCGACGAGGTCGAGTCCAAGTTGAGCGGCGAGCCAGCGGGCTTCGTCGATGTCCTTCTCGCCGATCTGTGCACCATCTGGTGCGATCAATCGCACGCGCTTCACGCGGATTCGATCGTTGACCCTTGGTTCTGCGATGAGAGTACCTCCTGGTACCTGGCGGTCTTCGTACAGGAGGTGCCCACAAGAACACGGGCAGCGTGACTTGCTGCTCGAGATTCGGGACCCGACTCACCTCAGATCGGTGGACAGGTGGGAAGCAGGCGCCTCCTCTTGCGTCGTATTGAGTGGAAAGAGTAGTGCGCGGTGAGCGCTACGCCCTCAGCTATCAGCTTTCAGCGCTGCGAGTAGCTGCGCAGTATGGATCGCTGCGCTTGCCGCTTCTCGGCCCTTGTTGTCCCTTCCAGGTTTCGACCGCACGATCGCAGCTTCGGCATCACGCGTGGTGAGGATCCCGAACGCTACGGGTACGCCGGTGTCGAGCTGGACGCGCATGAGACCCTCCGAGGCGCGGTGCGCCACATGCTCATAGTGGTCCGTGTCCCCTTCAACCACCGCTCCCAGACAAACGACTGCGTCATATCCGCTGACGGCGAGCTGCTGAGCGACGAGCGGAAGTTCGAAAGCACCGGGTACGTCGATCGTGAGGACCTCATCGGCTCCTGATTCTTCGAGCAGTTCGAGTGCGCCCGATTTCAGCCCTGAGGTAATCGCTGTGTTGAACACGGCGGTGACAACGGCAATGCGCAGTCCCTCCGCTGAGATGGCTTCGGTTGAACGTTTGCCGACGCGCATCAGACCGCGTCCTCAGCGAAGTGACCCATGCGCGTGGTCTTTGTGCGGAGGTAGCCCCGGTTCTCCGGTGTCTCCCCCACCCAGAGTGGCTCCCTACCGACAACATCCACGCCATACCTGCCGAGCTGTTCGATCTTGTCTGGGTTGTTCGTGAGCAACCGCACGCTCGCGATCTTCAGATCGTGGAGTATTTGGGCGTCAACGCCGTAGTGCCTCGCATCATCCGAGTGCCCGATCTCCCTGTTGGCGTCGACGGTGTCGAGTCCGTGCTCTTGGAGATCGTATGCGGCGATCTTGGCGAGAATGCCGATCCCCCTGCCTTCATGTGTGGTGTTGTACACGATGACGCCTTCCCCTTTCTCAGCGATGCGGCGCATCGCTTCTTCGAGTTGGGAGCCACAGTCGCACCGCAGCGAGCCGAAGACGTCCCCGGTGAGGCAGACCGAGTGAGCCCGTGTCAAGACGTTGTGCTTTCCGGCCACATCGCCCATCACGAGCGCCACATGCTGGCTGCCGTCGGTCTTCGAGCGATATCCGATGATGTCGAAGACCCCATGTTCAGTAGGCAGTGACGCTGACGCCTCCCGCCGTATGAAGGATTCGGTACGCCAGCGATAGGCAACCAGATCATCGATGGAGATCATCACGAGCCCGTGTCGCTCGGCGAACGTCACGAGTTCATCGCCCTTGGCCATCGATCCATCGTCGTTCACGAGCTCGCACAGGACGCCGGCCGGGAAGAGCCCAGCGAGGCGGGCGAGGTCAACGGAGGCCTCGGTGTGTCCGGGTCGTACAAGTACGCCGCCTTCACAGTATCTCAAGGGGAAGATGTGTCCCGGTCTAGAGAAGTCCGACGGCTTCGACGAAGGATCGACCGCGGCCCGGATGGTCCGTGCACGATCGGCAGCAGAGATGCCCGTGGTTGTTTCAGGTGCGTAGTCGATGGAGATGGTGAATGCGGTCTGGTGGGCATCCGTGTTCTCCATGACCATCATCGGGATGTCGAGTGCGTCGAGTCGTTCACCTGTCATCGGCAGGCAGATGAGTCCTGAGGTGTGCCGAACCATGAACGCGATCTGGTCAGCGGTGACCTTCTCTGCGGCAAGGATCAGATCGCCCTCGTTCTCCCTGTTTTCGTTGTCGACAACGAGGACGAACTCGCCCCTGGCGAACGCCTCGACGCCCTGCTCAATGGTTGAGAGCTTCATTGCGGTGTCCCGATCATTCGCTCGACGTACTTGGCTATCACATCCACCTCGAGATTGACCCGGGACCCCACAGTCGAAGTTCCGAAGACCGTCACTTCAAGTGTGTGTGGGATGAGCACGAACTCAAACCATGGATCTGGGTCTTCAAGGGCGGACACCGCCGTCACCGTGAGGCTTGTGCCGTCCACAGCGATCGAACCCTTCTCGACGATGTACTTGCCGAGATCTTCGGGTATTGAAATGCGGTACCGGGCAGCTTCGCCTTCTCGGGCGATGCCGCTCACGACTCCGACTCCATCCACGTGGCCTTGCACAATGTGGCCGTCGAAGCGCCCGGACGCGACCATCGGGCGTTCGAGGTTGACGTTGTCTCCCGATGTGAGCGACCCAAGAGCGCTTCGATCGAGAGATTCCTGGACCACCTCGACGGTGAAGCCGGAATCCGCCAGTTCGACAACGGTCAAACACACGCCATTGACCGCAATCGAGTCGCCGATGGCGACGTCCGAGACTGTTGTCGGCGCATTCATCGTGAGGCGTGAAGCCCCATCGATCGGAGTGACCTCCGAGACCGTGCCCAGTTCTGTGACGATGCCTGTGAACATCATCGCTCCTTGTTGATAGTTGCTGAAATCTTGATGTCGGGACCTACCCGCTCGACGTCGGTGATGTCGATGTCCGTGATGTCCGCCATGGTTTCGAAGATACCTCCGATGGCTGGCGTGCCCGTCCCCGACGCGAGCTTCGCTGCCGTGTACCACACGAGTTCGTCGACAACGCCTGCGCCGAGGAATGAGGAGGCGATCGACGGGCCGCCTTCGATCATGGCAGCGAGCACACCGCGTGAACCGAGGTCCTTGATGACATCGGTAGGGTCCACTCTCGTCGCACCCTCGGGTTGGTAGATGATTGGATCGAGTTCGAGAATGCGACGTGTCGGCGGGATCTGTCTCTGGCCGACAATGATCACCGGGCGCGGCTGACGTCCTGTGAATTCGTCCAAGCGGACGTTCAGGAGTGGGTCGTCGGAGATGACGGTGCCAGCGCCGACGATCACAACATCGTTCTCTGCGCGCACACGATGAGCATCCTCGCGAGATTCTGGTGCCGAGATCCATCGTGACGTTCCGTCAGCCGCTGCCACTTGGCCGTCGAGCGTTGAAGCAAGTTTGAGCGTCACCCTCGGCAGACCCGTTGTTCGATGGTGGTAGTAGCCGGGGTCATTGGCGATGACGGTGTCCGCGAGCACGCCGACGAGAACGTCGATACCTGCGGCCCTGAGACGGTCGATGCCGCTGCCGGAGACTCGTTCATCCGGGTCAGTTGCTCCAACGACGACCCGGGCAATCCCCGCCTCGATGATCGCCTCTGTGCACGGCGGCGTTCTCCCGGTGTGGTTGCAGGGTTCCAGGGTGACATAGAGCGTGTCACCAGTGGCGTCATCGACAGCGTTGAGAGCAAGCACCTCTGCGTGTGCTTCACCGGGAGTCTCGTGCGCAGCAACTGCACGGATAGCGCCTTCCGGCGAGGTGAGCACAGCACCGACACGTGGGTTCGGATGCGGGTAGGTCGACCGAGTCGCCTCGATCGCCCTTCGCATCAGCTCGTCCACGTTCGTGCTGGCGACTGGAATGTCTCCAACGCGACGCATCAAGCGTCCCCTTTCTCCCATCCGGACTCTCACCGTCGGCCCCGGAATTCCACCGGATCAGCCCCAGAATTGGGGGTCGCGGGCTTTCACCGCCGGTCGGGAATTGCACCCTGCCCTGAAAGAGGTATGTAATGAAAACGGTAGTACGCGAGGCGTACTACCTCAGAGTCAAGAGTCAAGAATCGAGAGTCCAGAGAAGGCGACGCCTCCGCAGTCAGCGCAGTAGATGTCTTGATTCTTGATTCTTGACTCTGCCAGCGACCTAGGTTCGGCGGTCTATCTGGTAGTTGGTGCCGGGGGTGCGCTTGGCGACTTCCTTCATTTCAGAGGCGACCGAGGACGCCTCCCACTCGCTCGAGAGGCTCTTGCGTGTGGTGGCTGCAACACCCATCGAGAGTGAGCAGACGGGGAAGGCATGGCGCTCTCCCCTTCGGTCCGTGACCTCGATGTAGCCCTGGAGAGCGTCCGCCGTGTCGTAGAAGTCGAGTATTCCGTCATCGAAGTGCGCAACGATGTGGTCACAGAATGGCTCGGCATTGTGGTCAGCCACCACGGCGACGAAGTCGTCACCGCCAATATGGCCAACGAATGCATCTTCGTCTCCGACAGCTACTGCTGCGTCGCTGAGAGTTCTCGCTGTGAATTTGATTACCGAGTCACCACGCATGAAGCCGTAGTGGTCGTTGAAGGCCTTGAAGTTGTCGAGATCCGCGTGGACAACGGCGAATTCCTTGCCGACGTCGATCCGCCGTTCGAGCTCTGCAGCGATCTGAAAGTTGCCAGGGAGACCCGTGAGGGGTGAGAGATCTCGCATCTGCTGGCTCCGTCGCAACACCGTCCTGATGCGAGCAATGAGTTCCTCGAGATCAAAAGGTTTCGTGATGTAGTCGTCAGCGCCGAGGTCGAGGCCCTTCACGCGGTCCTCGGCCAGGCTTCTTGCTGTAAGGACGATTACCGGGATACTGGCGGTGTGTGGGTCCGATCGCATCCTGCGCAGAACCGTGAGGCCATCGATTTCAGGCATCATCACATCGAGCAACATCAGGTCTGGCGGCAGGGCTGAGGCCTTCTCCAACGCTTCACGCCCGCCACCAGCAAGATCAACCTCGAAGCCGTCAAGCTCAAGGTTCATCTGTACAAACTGCAAGATATCCGGGTCGTCATCGACGACGAGGATCCGCTCAGTCATGTCACTCCTGGTTCAGGATCGTTCGCATCTGGCTTACGGCTGCGACAGGATCGTCTGCTCGGAACACAGAGGTACCGGCAACAAACACGTTCGCTCCGGCGGTTCGTGCCGGACCTACCGTACGGAGGTCAATTCCTCCATCGACCTCTATATCGGCTGCCAATGCGCGCGAGTCAATCAATTCTCTGAGCCGTTCGATCTTCGGAAGAACCTCTTCCATGAACGACTGTCCGCCAAAGCCGGGATGCACGCTCATCACGACGACCATGTTCACCAGGTCCAAGTAGGGCTCGATCGCGGAAACGGGCGTTGGCGGATTGATCACCAAACCCATGTCGAGGCCGAGTAGGCGTGCTTCTTTCGCCACTGGTGTGGGATCCGGCACGGCTTCGATGTGGACTGTGACGCCATCCGCCCCAGCTGCCTTCAGCGGTTCGAGATATGTCAGGGGATCCGTGATCATCAGGTGGCAATCGAGGTACAGCTCCGTCACTTTGCTCAGGGAGGAGATGACGGGAGGCCCGATCGAGATGTTCGGAACAAAGTGTCCGTCCATGACATCGACGTGCAACAGATCTACGTAGTCGCTGATCGCTTCGATGTCCGCAGCCAGATGGGCGAAGTCGGCAGCGAGGATCGAAGGAGCTATGCGTGGAGATGTATTCATCTTGGGCGAGTGTAAATGGGTACTGTGATGCTGCGGAACAAGGAGCCTTTCATGTTGCAACATCAGATCACACCGGGGTCAAACG
>CBETWC010000017.1:0-12063 GCA_965539925.1 uncultured bacterium | reverse complement strand
ATCATCTTCAGTCGGCTCGATCAGGCCATGAAGCATCTCGAAGTAGTGCTTGCCCTCAGCGGCGGACCGGAAAGTGAACGTCGAGGTTTGGAAGATCGGGCTCTTGAGGGCCCCTTCGGACCACTCAGGTTTGTAGGCGTAGCCCATCATGAGGCTCTCGGGCGAGAGTTTGTGACCGGCGATTTCGGTGGCGTACTGGTCTGTCATGTGTCCTCCCGGAGAAGGCATGGCCGGCTGTGCCGGATGCGAACGTATTGCGACGTCTGATAGAATTATCGGGTAGACACCGGGTTTGCTACCAGTCATCCGAAGGGAATTCGTATGAAGGCCGCTAAGCGGGAACTTGACCGAACAGATCGGCGCTTGGTCCAGATTCTGTCGGAGGATGCACGGCGGTCCAACAAGGAGATCGCCGCTGCGGCAGGGATTGCTCCTTCGACGTGTTCGGAACGCGTACAGCGATTGCGCGACGAAGGCGTGTTCAAGGGATTCCACGCCGATGTCGATCCGGCGGTCATGGGCATCGGTCTCCAGGCATTGGTCGTGGTCAGGCTGCGCCGACACGCAGAGGACGAGGTCCAGCGTTTCTGGGCCCACGCCGAGGCCATGGAGGAGACGGTTGCGGTCTATCACCTGTCGGGTGCGAACGACTTCCTGTGTCACGTCGTGGTGAAGGATCCGGACCACCTGAGGAAGGTTGCAGTTGCGGGATTCACAACGCTTCCCGAGGTTGCCCACATCGAAACATCCCTCATCTTCGAGCATCGTTCCAAATCAACACTCCCCGACCTCATCGATACCTGAGGTCAAAGCACGACCTCAGGAAGCGAAATGACGCGCCGTTCTCACGATGAATCCTCGATGACATGGCACCATCAGACAGACTTGCCGAAGCGTTGCAATGACTCCCTGAAACCGCAGCACTTATGGCAGGCCGAAGGCCTCCCCGTTGGTATCCTTGTCACATGTTCGCATTCGTCGTTCTGGGGATCTTGGCCATCGTCTTGGTGGCCGCTGGCATCATGAATTCACGCTGGGCTGCGAAGAGGGCCTGGGTCTTCAACAAGCACAATCCGAGGCCGAATGGAATTGGCATGCCCATGATGCTCGACCAGATCTACCAGCCGAGCATTTCCCACGTGATCGAGGAACAGACCTCTGAAGCGATTCGTGCGGAACAAGACGAATCCGGCGACAAACCGAACGTCGGTCAGCATGACACGGAGAGGCAGGAGGATTGATATCTCATGAGTGCAGCTATCCAGATCGAGAGTCTTACCAAGGAGTACGGGACGCTGAAGGCGGTGGATGGCCTCACCGTTGACGTTGAGCAGGGAGGCGTTGTTGGCCTCTTGGGTCCGAACGGTGCAGGCAAGAGCACGACGATCAGGATGCTTCTCGGACTGGTGCGCCCGACTTCTGGGACAGCGTCCGTTCTGGGCAAGTCCATCGAACACCCCAGCGAGTACATAGAACACGTAGGTGCGCTGATCGAGACCCCGGCGTTCTATCCCAAGCTGTCCGGAGACGTGAACCTGCGGACGCTCGCGGCACTTGATGGACATTCCAAGACTCGCATCGACAAGGTCCTTGAGATCGTCAAGCTCACGAGTCGTCGCGCAGACCGTGTGTCCGAATACTCCCTTGGGATGAAGCAGCGCCTCGGTATTGCGGCGGCGCTGTTGCGTGATCCTGACATCCTGATTCTTGATGAGCCCATGAATGGCCTCGATCCAGCGGGCATCGTCGAGATCAGAACCCTTCTGAGAGATCTGGCTGAACAAGGCAGGACGATCCTTGTATCGAGCCACCTCCTCGCCGAAGTGCAGACGATGGCCGACCAGGTGATCATCATCGACAAGGGTCAGCTCATCTTCGAGGGCAATTTGGCGTCGCTCCTCGAAGAGGCTGCCCACAAGGTGGTTGTGGCGCCCGAGACTCCGGACGACCTGGCCACGCTGGCAGCGGTGCTCGAACGATCCGGCTACACGCTGACAGTCGATGAGGGCGTGATACACGTGGCCGGCGCAGTCGAAGCCCCGGCGCGCCTGAACCGGCTTGCTTTCGACAGCGGTATCACTCTCTCCGAACTGAGGGTGCGCGACGAAGACCTTGAGGCCGTATTTCTCCGTCTGACCGATCAGGAGATGGGGCTGTGATCCGCTCGTATGTGTCGGAGTGGATCAGATTCCACAAGACGGCGCGAGTCGGCATCCTGTTGATGGTGGTGTTCGTTGTGCTGATCAGCCTCATGGTCATCCTCGGCAGTGAGGAGATGGGCCCGGGAGGCGCAGGACACGGCGGTCCGTTGGGAGGAGCCGCAGACCTGACTGCCGCTGACGGTGCCGTTGCCGCCCTGAGCACGTCAGCCAACCTGATTGGCATCGTGGCGATTGCTCTCTTTGCTCTGAGTGTGGCCAGGGACTTCGAATGGGGCACGATTCGCAATCTGTTGGTTGGTCAGCCGCGTCGCGCCATCTTGCTCTCCGGGAAGCTCCTGGCCGTAGCGAGCTATGTCATCATCGGCGTCGTGGCTTCTGGCGTCGTAGCGGCTCTTCTGGCGGTTCTTCTTGCTCCCACCCAGGACATCTCGACAGACGCTTGGACCGTTACTGCCTCACTCGGAACTCTCGGCACCACAGCGATCGCGACTGTTCTTTGGGGGCTTGTCGGTGCCGTGTTGGCAATGGTTACGCGTTCGGCAGCCATCTCGATCACAGCCGGAGTTGCCTATCTCCTCATCATCGAGAATCTGCTTGGCCTTGTCTGGGACAGCGCGGGGGAATGGCTCCCGGCGGGCGTCATAGAGGCTTTCGCATCCGGTGGAACAGACCTCGTCTCGTTCGAGAAATCGATCGTCCTCGCCTCTGCCTATGCGATCCTCGGATTGGGCGTGATGTACGTCACGTTCATGAGAAGGGACGTCACCGATTAGGTGTGATGGTCAGTGGGTGGAGGCGTGATCCGACGCCCAATACGCTGCCAAGAAGACCACGCCCATCACGCCGAACGCGATAGCGGACCAAACCCGCTCGGTGGTCGCCTCAACGCCTGCGGCACGTACCACGAAGAGAACCGAAGCGGCCACGCTCAGAACGCCAAGCACCAAGAATCCTGTTGGTGGGAACTTGCGAGTCGTCATTATTGAACACCTCCAGTGACATTCGTTCGCCACGAACCACTTGTATTATCCATCCTCCGAGGCACGTCGTCTAGGGCCCGTCGCGACAGCCGCAGTTGATGTCACGGTCGGAGTTGTGCCGCTCGTGCTGACTGTGCCAGCGATGATCGTCGGCGGTGTCCTGGGCGCTTGGCGAGCTGAGCACACGAGTCCAACACATCTGCCAGCCGCACAGCACTGAATCGATGTAGCGGCGCTGTTGATAGGCTCTCGCCGCCCACATACGGAGACCAAGCATGAAACGGCTGTACTACGCGGCTTTGACGTACATGATCAGCGGCATCGCGTTCGGCTTGTTCTATCGAGAACTGACGAAGTTCAACGAATTCGACGGCGACACGCAACTCGCGGCCGCGCATACCCATCTGCTTGCGCTGGGGATGCTGTTCTTCCTGATCATGATCGGGCTGGAGAAGCTGTTCTCACTCTCGGAGGCGAAGACATTTGGTTGGTTCTTCTGGACGTACAACGCTGGCGTTGTGCTCACGGTCTCCATGCTGATCGTCCACGGTTCCATGACGGTTCTTGGCTACGAGACAGGCCCAGCCATTGCGGGCATCGCCGGCATGGGCCACATTCTGATCACGGTCGGCCTCGTGTTGCTCTTTGTTGGTTTGAAGGGCCGCCTCTTCCCGAACCCGGTCAAGGCCGAAGCAACGGTCGGCGAACCACTGACGACCTGACCGACATTCGCTGAAAGCGTTTGGGGTGAGTCCATCGCCCTTGCAGGCGAGCTGAATTCCTTCCACGCGACCGTCAGTCTGCGTGTAGCTTTGAATGCAGCCCACCTCAGAGTGGGATCGTGTATCGAGGGAAGGCGAATACATGAGACGACCAACACTTGTCGCGCTCCTTGCAGCGGTGATGGTCATGGCAATGGCAATGGGCGGCAGCGCCGCGTTCGCAGGTGAAGTCACCGGGAGCGGCCAGGGTGGCCCGAATGGGGATGGAATTCCTGGATCCGTCGGCAATGGCAGGTCCGCCTGCCTGTATTCGGGACTTGAGGATGGCGGGGACTACCCGGACCAACCTGAGGGACCGGGTGTAGCTCCGCAGAATTGGGGGCACACCAAGGACGCGCCGATCATTGTCGATTCGCGTGGCGTTAGCTGGGTCTTGCTAGACCTCTCCTTCCTCGGTCTCGGCGTCGTGGTGGAAGGCTGCAACCCGCACCTTGTTGAGGGTCCGCACAATTAGGAGGGATTGGGCGAACTGCGCTGACTCCCGTTCCAGAAGAATGGATCGAGGCGTGTGACATCGCACGGCGTGAGAGGCCCCTGCCGGGCGACGGCGGGGGCCTCTTGCCCTCCGGCATGTTTCTGGCCCCCTCCGAGCTCGTTGGAAAACACGACCTTCGCCCCGCCCACGGCCTGACTTAGGTGGAGTGCACCTGTCTGATATCGTGGAAACGTCGAAACCCCCGCCGTAGCAGGGGTTTCGCGTGGTCGGGACGGCCGGATTTGAACCGGCGACCCCCAGTCCCCCAGACTGGTGCGCTGCCAAACTGCGCCACGTCCCGTGCGGCGCAAGAATAGGAGCGGCCATTCGTCTACCCGCTAGCTTCAGTTGAGTATGTAGTCGTTGACCATCTGGACGACTCGTAGGATCAAATAGAGCCCACCCGCAGCTACGAGGAGGAGGAAGCTCCAGGGCCATCCGGGATCGTCCTCCTCATCCTCAAGAGGCGGATTGTCCGTGTCGTGGGGCTCGGTTGTCATACCGGTGGGACGCTGTGGCGCCTGTCAGAGAAGAAGCGATCTTTGCGGCCAGCGATTGCGTACCGCTTGATCAGCTCTGCTCTGAGGGCTTCTGGATCGATGACGGCGTCGACAACATCCTCGGACGCGAGGTGCATGAGGTCGACGTCTTCTTCGTATTCGGCGCGCTTCTCATCTACGAACGCCGAACGTTCTGGCTCGTCGAGGCTCTCGATCGTGTTGAAGTACACAGCGTTCACCGCTGCCTCGGGTCCCATCACTGCGATCTCGGCTGTCGGCAGCGCAATCGTGGCCTCCGGTGCGAATCCAGGTCCCGAGAACGCATAGAGGCCTGCGCCATATGCCTTCCGGACGATGACAGAGATTCGCGGAACGGTGGCTTCAGCCATGGCCGTGATCATCTTGGCGCCGTGCCGGATGATGCCCTCAGCCTCGACCTGGCTCCCGATCATGAATCCTGGGACGTCAGCGAGGAAGAGCAGAGGAATGTTGAAGGCATCACACAACCACATGAAACGCGCAGCCTTGTCGGCAGAGTCGACGAAGAGCACTCCACCGAGGTGGGCTGGCTGGCTGGCAACGATTCCAATGGACTTGCCATTGAGCCTTGCGAAACCTGTGATGAGTTCCCTCGCAAAAAGATGCTTGATGGGGAAGAACGATCCTTCATCGACGAGCCCATCGATGAAGTCATGCATGTCGTATCCGCCCTTGGCGTCTTCAGGCAGGACCTGTGAGATGTCGATCGCATCGGACGGGAGTTCCGGCTCGTATTCGTGCGGGTGCACTCGGTAATTGTCGGCCACGTAGGAGAAGTACTCCTTGGCCCACTCGATCGCCTCTTCATCATTCGAAACGAGAGCGTCTCCGCATCCGGAAGTCTCGCAGTGGACCCTCGCTCCCCCCATGGCCTCGAGTGTCGTGTGCTCGCCCACGACCATCTGAGCCATCCTCGGAGAACCGAGGTACATGGATGCGTTGCCTTCCACCATCACAACGACATCGGTGAATGCCGGGATGTACGCACCGCCGGCAGCAGAGGGTCCGAAGAGGCAGCAGATCTGGGGAACCCGGCCCGAGAGCCTGATCTGGTTGTAGAAGATCTTCCCTGCTCCCCTTCTGCCAGGGAAGAGCTGAACCTGGTCCGTTATCCGTGCTCCCGCAGAGTCAACGAGATAGAAGACGGGTAGCAGTTCGTCGTAAGCGGCTTCGAGAGCCCTGATCATCTTCTCGACCGTGATCTTGCCCCAGGATCCGGCCTTCACGGTTGGATCATTGGCGATGACCATCACGGCGCGGCCATCGATGCGCGCCCTGCCGGTGACGACTCCATCGGCAGCGAGAACATCGTCATCGCTTCGAGCCAACAGGCCATCTTCGACGAAGCTGTCTGCATCGACGAGCAGGTCGATACGGTCACGGACGAAAAGCTTGCCTTGCGTCTTCAGCTTGTCGTGATATCGCTCCGGGCCGCCGCCCAAGGCACGCTCCGTTGCTTTGGCGAAGCGCTCATCCATCAGTGGCGGTTCCTCGTGCGAATCCTGATGGGCGTTCCCGTGAAGTCATAGTTCTCTCTGATGCGATTCTCGATGAACCGAATGTAGTCCGTTCCGAGTTCGCCGCCGCGCACGAAGAGCACGAAAGTGGGCGGCTCAGTCTCTGCCTGGACCGCATACAGAATCTTGGGACGCCTGCCCTTCCGGATGGGAGGCGGGTGCGCTTCTTGGAGCCTACGGACGAGCTTGTTGACCTCTGAGGCGGGAATCCGCTGTCGTCGATGCTCGAGAACGGTCCGGATGTACTTCGGGAGACGATGTGTCCTTGCCCCGGTCAGCGCCGACATCCGCAGCACAGGGGCCCAGTCGACGAATGCGAGGCGATCCGCCACCGAGTCCTCGGTTTCGAGACGTTCGTCCTCTGTCAGCTCGTCCCACTTGTTGAGCAACAGGATCAATCCGGCCCCGGCCCCGGCTATCTCTTCGGCGAGCCGCTGCTCCTGGTGGGTCGCTCCGCGCTGTCCATCGATGACAAAGAGTACGACATCGGATTGTCGTACGACGTCGTGCGCTCTCAGCACTGAGTAGTAGTCCGCCTCATCCTTGATCTTGGTGTGGCGCTTGATGCCCGCAGTGTCGATGACCTCGAAGTACTCGCCATCGATGTCCACGATCATGTTGATTGGGTCCCGCGTGGTACCGGGAACATCCGAAACGAGGACCCGCTCGGAGCCCGCGAGCCGGTTCAACAGCGTGGACTTGCCCACGTTCGGTCGTCCGACGATCGCCAGACTGGCGATGGCGTCCGGGTCGGCTTCGCCTTCCAGGTCCGATGGGAGCGATTCGACGATCAGATCGAGCAGGTCACCGGTGTTCCTGCCCGCAAGCGCCGATACTGGCACGGGGTTACCGAGGCCAAGGCCCCAGAGGTGGGCGAGATCCGACTCGGCGGCAGGTGAATCGACCTTATTCGCAACGAGAATGTGGGGCACGTTCGAGCGTTGGAGGATGCGTGCAATCCCCACGTCATCGTCGGTGACTTCGGTGGTCGCGTCTGCAACGAACACCACGAGGTCGGCACCGCTTACGGCTACCTCGGCCTGTTCCCTGATGTCTGCAGCGAGCCTCTCCTGTGGGCGAGCTTCCCACCCACCGGTGTCGATCACGTGGAAGCTGTGACCGGCCCATTCTGCATCGAACTGCCTGCGGTCTCTCGTGACTCCGGCTTCCTCATTGGTTACGGCAGCTTTCCTGCGCACGATCCGGTTCACAAGCGTTGACTTGCCCACATTGGGACGTCCGAGGATCACAACAATGGGGGTTCTACTCATCTCGCAGCTCCTAGCAATCCGGACACCGTTGCAGGGGCGACGAGGAGAGGCGCTGACGCGATCGCCGCCACGTCGGAGAGCGGCGTGTCGTCGATGAACGCGTCACCGGACAACGCCACATCCGGCAGCACGTAGGCGCCTGCGGGATCGCGGTCATTCTTGATCGTGTTGATGATGTCTTCTCCAACCATCAGGCCAGCAACGGCGGTGTTTCCGCCGAAGAACTCGTTCGGTACCTCCAAGAGGCGTATCGCCCGGCCAGCGAGTCGCTCGAGTCGGGAACGAACCGGTTCGAGCACAGCGCTTCCGTACGCTCCAGTGAGCACCACAAGTGGACCCACCTCGGCCTGCGGATCCGCGGCGGCATGCCTGACAGCACGGTAGCCCTCTGCGGGTGCTGCTGGCATTGACCTCCACTCCCCTGTCACGATAGGTGCGGTGGATGCCGAGCCGTGCTCAAGGCGTTCGAGCTCGTCATAGAACGCTCTGATCATGCCTATGCCGTTCTCATGCTGCTGGAAGCCGTCATACGCAGAGGCATGAGGCACATCGCGTCCGGCGGTGACGTACAGCTCATCAGATGCTTGGAAGATCCTCCGTCCGAGGGTCGCAAAGGCCTGTTCTCGCCAGAAGTCGACGATGTCGAGGTCGTTGGCGGCCTCCTGTGGCGTGTGCACCCTGAGATTCGCTTCCGTGTTGTACTTCGAGAGACCGAGCGGCACGATGCCGAGGGTCTCGAGTCCAGAGAAGCGGGTCAGAATCTCGGCAAGCGTTCGCTCAAGTGTGTCGCCGTTGTTGATATCGGGGCAGAGAACGACCTGTCCGTGGACCGTGATGTCATTGTCGAGGAGCGCTTCGAGCCAGCGGAGGCTCGTGGCACCGCGCCTGTTGCGCAACATGTCTGCACGTACGTCCGGATCTGTCGCGTGGATCGACACGTAGAGAGGGCCAAGCCTGTCCTCGACCACCCGTGCAAGGTCCAGTTCGGTGAATCTCGTGAGAGTTGTGAAGTTGCCGTAGAGGAACGAGAGCCGGTAGTCGTCATCCTTGAGATACAGAGACTTCCTCATGCCTGGTGGAAGCTGATAGATGAAGCAGAATTCGCAGTGGTTGTCACAGGTCTGCACCCGGTCGAAGATCGAGGAGCCAAGCCGGATGCCGATGGGCACGCCCTCTTCCTTGACGACGACGGTCTCGAAGTCGGTGCCGTCCCTCCTGAGGAGGAAGACGGGGTCTTCGTCGTCGACGAGTTGCTGGTACTCGATCACATCATTCGGTATCACTCCGTTGATGGACACCAGTTCGTCGCCCGCGTTCAAGCCGGACACCTCTGCAGGAGTGCCCGGAATCACCTCAAGAACCGTGGGGAGAGACATGTGGGCAGAGGATACAGCTCACTCCCCGAACAGTCGGTGTGTATCTCCTACTCTTGTGGCATGGTGACCAAGGTATTGCTGGCTGAACCGCGTGGCTTCTGTGCGGGTGTCGAGATGGCGATCAAGGCACTCACCTGGATGGTGCAGGTCTATGAACCTCCGGTCTACTGCTACCACGAGATCGTTCACAACGGTGCAGTGGTGTCTGCGTTTGAGGATGCGGGTGTCGTGTTCGTGGACAACATCAGCGAGGTCCCCGAAGGCAGGCCGGTGATGCTTTCTGCGCACGGATCAGCACCTGAGGTCGTGGAAGCCGCCGAGAAGCGCAGTGCTGTGATGATCGACGCCGTATGTCCGTTGGTCACCAAGGTGCACCACGAGGTGAAGCGCATGGCTTCGAAGGGCTACGACATCATCTACGTGGGCCACGAAGGGCACGACGAGGCGATCGGAGCAATGGCTGAGGCGCCAGAGGCAGCACAACTGGTCGATCCTCGGGTTGGGTTGGACACGTTTGTCACCGGCACCGCGCCCAACGTGGCGTTGCTCGCTCAGACGACGCTTGGTCTCTTTGAGTGGGAAGGGGTGCTTGCCGATGCGCAGGAGCGATTCCCCGAGTTGTGGACTGCTCGCAAGAGTGACCTGTGTTACGCCACCACCAATCGCCAAGCCGCCATCCAGGCACTTGCCGAGCGATCAGACGTGCTGCTTGTGGTCGGTTCCGAGAACTCGTCCAATACGAGGGCGCTCGTGAGGGTCGGGACGAACGCAGGGATTCCGACCTATCGAGTCGATAGCCAAGACGACATCGACCCTTCATGGCTGGACGCCGCGGATGTCGTCGGAGTTACCGCAGGGGCGTCGGCTCCGGACCAACGTGTGCAGAGGGTCATCGAGCGGATTGCGCCGTCTGATGGCATCGAGAAGCTCCGCGTGACCGCCGAGGATGAGTACTTCCCGCTCCCACCGAACCTGAGAAAGTTCATGGCAGCACTGCAACCGCTCATCGAAGGCGGCTTTGCCTGCCGAACACCCGGCGGCACCGGCCCCATCGAGAACGACAGGAACTTCACCGCCACCGAGGCCCTAGCCATCCTCGGCGCCTAGCCCCCCTGTCCCCCTCTTCTTCTTCTTCTTCTTCTTCTTCTCTGGCTGACAGCTGATGGCTCAGTTCTTGTCACACCTGTTCGCTTTACTGTCTTCTATGAGCAGTTCTCTCCAAGCGTTGCGCTTGGTGGACGGCTCGGTGCAAGATCCTGATCGTCGTTTCGATGATGGTTGGGAGACTGACTTCCCTCGGCTTCCCCTCGAGTCGTCTATCAACATGTCCATCCCTGACGGGATGGACCAGATGCCGCCAGGCCCCGAGCTGGGGGCAATCCTCGCCTCTGTTGATGTGCATGGCCTTTCTGGCTATGACCGGGTTGTGGTGTTGCGTGCCCATCAACGGATGGTGGCTCATCATCAGGCACAGTTGTATGACGCGATGGTGTCGATCCGTGACCAGTTCATCCGTGATGGGTGGGATTCCGTTGATGCTGGTGCGTGTGGGGCTGCTGAGATCCGTACCGCGTTGCATCTGACCCGCAGAACAGCCGACGTAGACCTGTCGTTCGCCCTTGATCTTGCCCGACGTCTCCCGAGAGTACTTCAAATGCTTGGCGACGGTCGGCTCGACTATCGCCGTGCCAAGACCATTGAACGCTCCACCTGCCACCTCTCTGACGCAGTAGCTGATGGTGTTGTGGAACGTATTGTCGAAACTGCGCCGTTGATGACAACAGGACAGCTCCAGGCCCGGATCCGTGAATTGGCCATAGAGGCTGATCCTGAGGACGCCAAGAACCGTCACGACCATGCTGTTGTCGACCGCAAACTCGTCACCGAACCAACTCTTGACGGGACTGCAAACCTGACTGGACTGAATCTGCCTCCTGATCGTGTTGCGGTCGTGTCTCGGCGTATCAACACGATCGCGAAGTCGTTGCGAGGCCCGGGCGAGTCACGCACCATGGACCAGTTACGTGCCGACATCTATCTCGACCTCCTCCAAGGGAAGCAACACAAGACGACAGGTAACAGTGTCATCCAGATGACGGTCGACCTCGACACGCTTGCTGCGCTTACTGAACATCCCGGCGACCTTGCCGGTTTCGGGCCGGTGATCTCTGATATTGCACGCCAAGTCGTAGAAGAGCACCCTGATGCTCAATGGCGATGGTTGATTACTGATACCGAAACAGGGCAACATCTATGTGACGGGATCACCCGGCGTCGGCCGTCAGCATCCCAAAAGAGGACCATCCAGGCACGGGACCGGACCTGTTCGTTCCCTGGCTGTCGCATGCCAGGCATCGACTGTGACATCGACCACATCAAAGAATTCGCAGACGGCGGCCCAACCTGTCCATGCAACAACGCCCTGGACTGCCGCCACGACCACCAACTCAAAGACTACGGCTGGACCTACCAACGCCTCCCCAAAGGCCGCTACCAATGGACCAGCCCCTTCGGCCACACCTACACAACATGGAAACCACCGCCTTGAGATGTGCTCGCCGCCGTCCGGCAAATACCTACTCGAAGAATGAAGGCTCCGCTGGGCGCGGTCCGTCACCCGCTTCCTATCGGCATCGGTAGAGTCGTTCTTGCTGTCTGATGATCAACGAAAGGCCTTGGAAATGACTCGAGTACGCATGATCGCCGAGGCGACGGTTCACGACTACGACGGCGCCGTCGAGTTCCTCGGCCGCGTCGCCAGACACGTCGAGGAGAACTTGCCAAACACGCTCACCTGGGACGTCTTCATGGATCAGACGGCCGGACGCTTGGTCAGGTACGAAGAGTTCACCGACGAGTCGGCGCTCCTGGAGTATGAGATGAGCATGACCGATCACGGTTTGCGCCAAGAGATCGGCAAGTACGCGCACCTCGACCGTGTGCTGGCTCTCGGGCCACTCT
>CBETWC010000016.1:0-12134 GCA_965539925.1 uncultured bacterium | reverse complement strand
GCCGTGGCTTAACGAAATCCGTAGGTATCCTCGCACCTGGCTGCCAGATGGGCCACGCAACAGCCACTACTGAGTTCTTCCCATGATCAAACTCGAAAACGTAACCAAGATGTACCCCGGCGGCACAGTCGCTGTGAAGGACGTCAACCTCGAGATCGCAAAAGGCGAATTCGTCTTCCTCGTTGGCGCGTCCGGATCGGGGAAGTCGACGCTCATCCGGCTGATGATGCGCGAGGAGCCGCCATCCAACGGCGATATCTGGATCGCGGGCAAACATGCCTCCGAACTGCCGAGCTGGAAGGTTCCCTACCTCCGTCGTTCGATCGGTACCGTTTTCCAGGATTTCAAACTGCTTCCCACAAAGACCGTCTATGAGAACGTCGCCTTCGCGATGGAGGTCACTGCCAAGCATCGGACCGTGATCCGGAACCAGGTTCCCCAGGTGCTCAAGCTCGTCGGTCTGTCAGACAAGGCCGATCGGCTACCTCGCCAGCTCTCCGGCGGTGAGCAACAGCGAGTCGCTGTTGCACGCGCCTTTGTGAACAGGCCACTGATCCTTCTTGCAGATGAGCCAACCGGCAACCTCGATCCGGCGACTTCTGTCGGTATCATGCGCATCCTGGATCGCATCAATCGCACGGGCACGACGGTCGTGATGGCCACGCATGACCATGCAATCGTGGATGCAATGCAACGTCGTGTTGTTGAGTTGGACCGCGGCCACATCTCGCGCGACGAGTCGCGCGGCATCTATGAGACACGCCGAACCGATCCGGTTCCTGACACAGATTCCACGGAGGCTGTGGAGGTGCCAACCGAAGCTGACGTCGAGGAGAAACTCGAGTCATTCGTCGATGAGGCAACGGAGAGCGCGCTCCACGACGCCGTCGATCAGGACAGAGGTTCTGACGACAGCGCGGATGCGGAAGCCGATGCCCCCGAGGACACTCCGGAAGATGAGGCGACAACATGACGAGCCTCAAGTACATGATCAAAGAGGCATTCAACAACCTCGGGCGCAACGCCCTTGTCGTACTCGGTGCCATCCTCGCCGTGTTCATCTCTCTGACGCTCACGTTCGGCACGCTCGTCTTCGGCGAGGTCGTGAGAGTGAACACGCTCGAGTGGGCGGAGGACGTACGGGTCATCGCGTTCCTCCAGGACGACATGACGGCCGAGGCAACCGCTGAGCTCCAGAACGAAGTCGCCTCGTGGCCGCAGGTCGCAGACGTCTTCTATATCTCCAAACAGGCCGCGCTCGAAGAGGCCCTGGTTCTGTTTGCGAACGATGAGGGGATGCTCCAGGTGCTCGACGAGAGTCCGGACCTTCTTCCTGCATCTCTCCGTGTCCAACCGGCGGATCCGGAGGACTACGACCTGATTGCCATACGGTTGGTGTCGACGCCCGGGGTGGACGAGGTCAGATCCGCAGGAGAAGCCATCGACGCGATGATCGCATTGCGAGACGGATTGCAGATCATGTTCTGGCTCCTGGCCGTTGCTCTCGGTGTGGCTGCGGTCGCGTTGATCGCCAACACCATCCACATGGCGATCTATGCTCGCCGCGAGGAGATAGAGATCATGCGGCTCGTTGGAGCGAGTAACTGGTTTGTACGCACGCCTTTCCTGATCGAAGGGGCAATGGAAGGGCTCTTAGGTGGCGCTCTCGCGGTCACCTTCATCGTCGTTTCACAGCAGCTGGCTGTGGATCGACTCTCTGATCTCCCGGATTGGATCAATCTTGCGATCCAGAACGATTTCATCCTTCGGCAGGGCGCGCTGGTCTTGCTGTTCGGTGTTGCTGCCGGCCTTGTCGGTAGCTCATTGAGCCTTGCAGTCCACCGCACCCTGCGCTCGTGATTCGCCGCGCCCTTCTCCTCGCTCTCGCTGTCGCCCTTGTCGGTTCGTTCGCGGGTCCTGCCGTTGGTGGAAGCCTTGACAACGACCTGAAGGAGGTCCGCCAGTCGATCCTTGCTCTCAAGGCCCAGATCGATGATGTGGCAGCTGAACGTTCGATGCTCGCCAGGGACGTGCTTGCTGCCGGAGACAGACTCGACGAAGTCGAGACACAGGTGGCCGCTGCAGGAGCCAAGCTTGGTCGGATCACGATCGAGCACGGGGAGCGTTCGTCAGCGCTCGGCGTTGCTCGCGCTGAGCTGGTTGACCGGTTCGCTGAGCTCTCGATCATCAGGGAGGATCGAGACTCGGCCCTCGACGATGCCAAGGCATCAGTGCTTGAGGCGTATATGAACGGCGGATCTTCGCAGCCGTCCATTGCATTCTCTGCGTCTGCAGTTTCCGAGGTGTCCGTGGGCGTCGCCTATCTGGGTGTTCTCACCAGGGATCGTACCAATGCGGCAGACCGCTACGCGGCCATCGTCGAAAGACAGGAAGTAGCAGAAGCCAAGGTGAAGGCAGTCGAGGCGTCGATAGCCGAAGAAGTCGCGGGCCTTGTTGCCTCGGCCGCGGAGATCGAGGTGACGAAGGTAGACCTTGAGAAGAAGCGTTCGGTGTTGGATGCTGAGTATGACCGCCAGATCGAGTTGTTGGCGGAGGTCGAAGCAGAGATCGCGTACTTCGAGGGAGAGATCACTGGTCTTGCCCGCGAGGAAGGTTCGATCAAGGCGAAGATCCAAGCCGCATCCAAACCGGCAGGGACAAAACCGGGAAGGCTTGTCCGGCCGGTACCGGGAGCAATCTCTTCGGGCTACGGGATGCGAGTCCACCCGATCCTCGGGACACAGAGGATGCACACCGGTGTTGACATGAACGCTGCCCAGGGTGACCGGATCAAGTCGGCCGCAGCGGGAACGGTGATCTTCGCCGGACTCAAGGGTGGGTATGGCAACACGGTGATGGTTGACCACGGGGGCGGCATGGTGACGCTGTACGCCCACCAGTCGAGGATTGGTGTGTCCGTCGGCCAGAAGGTGAAGGCGGGCGAAACGATCGGGTACATCGGATCGACCGGCCTGTCGACCGGGCCACATCTTCACTTCGAGGTGCGCATCAACGGCAACGCGGTTGACCCAGCGAAGTACATTTAGCAGCCTGGGTAGCCTCGTCGACATGTCTGGTCGCAAGGTCGTCGCCACGAACCGCAAAGCGCGGTACAACTACGAGATCCTCGACACGTTCGAAGCTGGCATCGTGCTTCGCGGGTCCGAGGTCAAATCGCTGCGCGATGCCCAGGTACAGCTCAAGGACTCCTACGCCTCGATCCGTGGTGGAGAAGTGTGGCTCGAGAATGCGCACATCGCTCCCTATTCATTCGCAGCCGAGGGCGGTCACGATCCTGAACGTCCCAGGAAGCTGCTGTTGCATCGCAGGGAGATCGACAGGCTCTTCGGAAGGATCAAGGAGGAGGGGCTCACCCTCGTACCTCTCCAGGTGTACTTCGTGGATGGGAAGGCCAAGGTCGAACTCGGTCTCGGCAAGGGCAAGCGAACCCGCGACAAGCGCAGGGACATCGTGGCCCGCCAGCAGAAGCGCGAGATGGACAGAGCTCGATCTCACCGCAGGTAGACAGGTCTTTTTGTCTTTCGTCCTTCGTCTTTTGTCTTTTGTCTTCTACACAACCGTGAGGTTGGAGAAGCCAGCGTCTTTGAGAATCGCAGCGAGGGGATCGAGCGTATCCGACGTCGCCGCTGAGAGGTGTTCGGCTTCCGGCCGGACGCCGTGGGGCCGGTAACCGATGAGTTTGATGTGCATGTCGGGGTCGATGGATCTGAGCCACTCGGCGGTGCGCTTGATCGTTGCCGGGTCGTCGTTGTCGCCAGGAACGATCATCAGGCGAACTTCCTCGAGCTTGCCGATCCCAGCAAGATGCTTGATCGATGCAATCACTCGATCGTTCGGACGAGTTGTCATTCTGTGATGCGTCTCGTTGTCGAACGCCTTGAGGTCGACCATCGCTCCGTCCATCACGTCGGCGAGTTCATCCCACACCTCGACTGCCGCCGCTCCGTTGGTGTCGATCAGCGTTGTGAGGTGAGCAAGCTTCGGGTCGGCCTTGATCTCAGTGAACAGCGCATGGACGAATCCGTGCTGGAGAGTTGCTTCACCCCCCGATACCGTGACTCCTCGGATGAATCCTGCTGCATCGCTGATCTCGTCGACAAGCTCGCCAACGGTCATCATTGTTGCTTCATCCGACTGCATCGGGATGGTGTGTGGGTTGTGACAGGCGAGACAGTCGAAGTTGCAACCTTGCATGAACACAACGAAGCGGTTCCCCGGTCCATCGACGACCGAGAACCGGATCGTGTCGCTAACGAGGCCTTGGTGACTGCTCACGACTCAGGACTCGTTTGACGGAACGCTCGGTGACGTGTGAGTTCTCCACCGATCCCGCGGCAAACACGGTGCTCGTGTGTCGTTCCCCGCCCTCGGCGAACTGAGCGAGCTCGGATTTGCGCACGAGGTAACCCGTGATGCGAACGAAGTCGTTGGAGTCGACATTGAACGTGAAGTCCCTCATTCCGGCTGTGAACGCGCCTCTGATCATGTCGACCATGGCCTCAGGATTCCGCTGGACGGTGTCGTCTATATTGAAGATGTCGGAGACCCCGGCAGTGAAGTGCTTGTGATGCGGCGCAACCGTCATGATGTGGTGGAACGTCTCGGGTTCCGCACCGATGGGAATCCTTGCTCCGGCTGTGACGTCGATGTCCGAATCGATGCCGGACTGGGAATGCATGAATGCATGTCCGGCTCCTCCGTCGCAGTAGGGCATCGGATACTCGCGCACGAAGCTGCCCAGACGTTCGATCAGACGCTGGCTGAAGTCGTCTGCAGCGCCGCCATCGCCGTATGTTGAATCGACATCGTCGTGCTCCATGAGGATGTTCACCGCTTCGGCAAGTCCATACACACCGAACATCGCTGAGAATCTGTCGAGCCGCACGACGCCCTCGCGAGCAAGGAAATCGTGCTCGAAGAACGCTGCTTCCTCGACGAGATACCGGATACGGGCAGCCATTACGTCTGCGTTGAGCATCGCGTACTTCGGTAGCGTCGTGTCGAGGAATTCATCCGCTGAGCCGGAGTGGGCGAGTGCCGCCTCCTTGAGGTTCAGACGGACCATCGTGTGGCTCCCGCCACCCTTCTTGAGCGAGTTGTAGCAGCTGACCACCCCGTAGTCGATGCCGAGATCATCGACCATCATCGGATGGTTGACGAAGTGCGGCTTCGCCGTGACGAACACGGTTGCAATGGCGTCAAGCAGGAGATCATCGCTGGTGTTGTTCGGATCCACTTTGAGGGAGAGGTTCGGAACGATCTGCTTGACCTCGCGCTCGACATCGAGGATCGCTCGCAGAACCCTGTTGTCGCCGGGGCCGATATTCGCGTGGACGAACCCGTCGGGGAGGATCCGATCGAGCGAGATCCAGAAGAGGCGCAGTTTCTCGCGTAGGTCCTCGTCCGACACGCCATCGGAATACCGCAGCAGTAGTTGGTCGATATCCCCGAGGAACACGGGGAATCCGGTGATGGACGGAACCTGTGTGTAGAGGATGAGCAGGAAGTTGATTGCCTCGTCGAGATTCTTCGGTGGGTCCAGTTCGAGGTGCTCCGAACCCTGCTCGAGGGCGAGCTCGTAGTCGGGCAGCAAGTACCGGGGTCGGTAGGGAGCATGCCCCTCGAACATGTCGTCAACGATTCCCTTGTTGAGCGCTTCCGCGGCTTCGGGGCTGATGTCGGGGTAGGCAAGGGCGCTCTCGGCGAGCCCGGCGAGATAGTGCTTGCGCTGGTGGAAGGTCAGGTTGGGGTCGTTGACGATCGACCGGGCCTGCTGTGTGAACTCTTCCATCTGCATGGGAATCTCCGCGTTCGGTTGCTGTGGATCGAAATGTAGTGCTAGGCGTCGAATTCCTCGAGCTGCACGAAGAACTGTTCGACCTGTTCTATGCCCAGTGCACCGGTCGTACGGAACAGGACGGTGCCATCGCCGTCCGTCACGAGCCAGAACGGGAAGGCGTTGACACCCATCTGCCCAGCTAGCTGTGTATCGACGTCAACAATGACGGGGAACGGGAACTGGCTCTCCTGGAGGTACGACTCGAGTGGATTTCCCCTGGACGGGTCGATCGATGTGGTCACAGTGATGAATTCGCTGTCCGGATATGTGGCTTGTGCCTCCGGCCACCACGCCGTGAGTTCGGGGAGTTCCTGCTGGCAGTAGGGACACCAGTGCGCCCAGACCATCCAGACGCGTTTCGTGCCGTCCGTCGGGTCGATGGTGATGGTTGCATCGCTGTAGCCATCTGGGCCTTCGATGGTGCTCAGGGTCATGCCGATGGCCTGATCGGGGCCCTGGGAGGAGAATCGAGGAAGGAAACCCGCCGGGACTGCCGGAGCCGGTGTGGCGCCACCGGCGGCATTGTTGGCAGCGGCTAGCTTTGCATCCTTTGCAATGTCGTCGACAGCGATCGACATGTCGAACAGGACTCCGTTGAGGCCTGTTAGCTGTGCATCGAGCGACTCGATCTCATCCTGTGCCGAGTTGAGGGATGTGATGACGAAGATCTGACCGGCGGCGAGGAACAGGACTGCGAGGATCGCGAACGCGATGCCGAGCGACCTTCCTGACATCCTTGCCGACGACTTCCGCTCAGGGCGCTTCTCGAGCGGTTGTACCACTGTGCGTTCAGATTGCTGGTCGGTCGCTTCGTCGCTCGACGGTCTTTCGTCTTCTGTCTTTTGTCTTTCGTCCATCTTCTCATCCATGCCGGAACAGTAATGACAGTTTCCGTGTTCTTGTTTGGTGCGCGATGTCGCATCTACGCGGTACGATATTGCTGTGGACGTGTTCCTCACGTTCCCCGTACGCGGGGGTGACATGGTTTCGACCGTGAGAGTTGAGGCGCCGGAAGCGAGCCGAGGTCACCGGAGTCCTCGTTAAAGAGCCGGTACACATATAAGTGCAGACGAAAGTTACGCACTGGCAGCGTAGTTAACGCTCCTGTCCTCCCGGAGGGTGCCCACCTCGCCGGATCAGGGCAACGCAATGTGGGACGCTCCCGCCGGGACTTCCGGGACCGGCGGGCCAAGACAATTCCGGATAGGGCATGAGGGTGCTTGCCGACAGAGTCCTCGTGTTCCGAAAGCTCGCTGTTGGCTGCGCTCGGAGATGCCGACGCTGACACCTCGTGGGACGGGGGTTCGATTCCCCCCACCTCCACCCGAAATGGGACCCCCCGGGGTCCCATTTCCGCGTACCCAGGGTTCTAGACCGTTGCCACGACGGTTGACAGCCCACAGAATGGATGGTGGGTGGCTACTCGGCCGGTGTGTCCCCAGCCATCTCGAGGGCGGTTTCGACGAGTGTGATGACAGAGATGGTGTCCAGGTCTGTGAGGGGGGTCCAGCGCACTTGATCGACTGAGCCGTCGATCTCAGTGACCTTCGGATTGCCCGTGAGAGGGGTCCGGTAGATCAGCCTGATGATGTGGAGGCCGTCAGGGAAGCGGTCGTCCTCGTAGATCTTCGAGTCGATACCGAGGAACTCGTACGTGTCCAGCTCGAGACCGGTCTCTTCGCAGACCTCACGCTTGAGCGCGTCCTCGGGATGCTCACCCCACTCGACGCCGCCGCCGGGGAGGGTCCATCTCCGCGCACCCGGATAACCGGGCGCAATACGGCACAGAAGGATCGAGCCATCGTTGATGGCAACGCCGTAGATCGAAAGGCGTGTTCTGGGTTGAGGCACAAAGGCACGCTACTGGGTCGTGCCGTGGCTCGCAGGTGCTATGTCGCTGATGAGGAGAGCAACGTGCAGTTCGAGGCGCCGTGTGGGATCGGTGAGGAACGGTCCGAGAAGCTGTTCGAGCTGGGCCGTTCGATAGCGGACCGAGTTGTAGTGGTAGTGCAGCTCCCTGGCTGTCTTGGCCACGTTCAGGTTCGTGTCCAGCAGGACAGCGAGTGTGCGCCTGAGCTCGGCTCGACTCCCGGAAGGCTCGTACAGCTCCCCCAAAGCCTCCTTCGCGAAATCCTGCAATACGCTCGGCTCAACTTCGGAGAGGAGCCGGAAGACGCCGAGATCGGTGAATCTGCCGACCACTCCAGCGCCCTTGATGGTGCGCGTCACCCTGGCCGCTGTCCGAGCCTGATCCCATCCTTTCAGGAGACCCTCGGGGCTGTCGACACGACCCGAGATACCGGCCGACCAGGTTCCTGCGACAGACCGGGAGACCACCTCGGAGGTGGCCGCAGCCGCAGTTGCCTCAGGATCACCGTTCGAACCTTCGCTACCGACGATGGCAACGACTCTCCCGTTGATGATGGCGTGGGGAGAATGGAGGCCCCGGGCTCGAAGCGACCATCCCAACGCGTCTCTCACCCTTTCGACATGAGGTGTGGCGTCGAGCACTGCGGGTGAGAGACTCACCACGACCGCCGGGAAGTTGATGCTCCATTCGAGAGCCTGACAGCGGCGGCCGACCTCTCGGCGATCCAGACGGTTCCGGAGCACCTGCTCCAAGAGTTCAGCTCGAAACTGGCGATCCACGGAAGCGACGGCGATCTCTCGAGAAGCGGCGAGCGCCATGATCTGTGCGCACGTCGGGACGAGATCGGGGGAGAACTCCTCGACCGGAACTTGACTCGGGAGTACATAGAGCTGACCAACATACGTTGATCCGAAGACGATGGGTGCGGTGATCGCGTCCTCGAAACGCGAACTCTCGAGCGGGTTCTCCTCCGTACTGGACGCTCCCTCCTCTGGCAGGTTGTGCGACAGCACGTCGTTGCCGGGACCCAGGACAAGAACCTCGCAACTCACGAGTTGTGCCAGCCGCGCTGCAACTTCGTTGGGGCCTCCTCCCGAGAGGGCGACGCTGATCAGCTCGTGTTCCCGATCGCTTCTTCGGTGGAGTCCCCCCAAGAGGAGAGATCCGCGTGCCCGATAGACGTCCGAGATCAGATCGTCGAATGACACGGTCGGTGGAAGCGAGAGAATCGGAAAGCCCCGTTGGCTTGCAACATCAAGCGCTTCGGCGTCGATCTGGGTGACGTAGGGCCCGAGCTTGATCCCGAACCCTGCCAGGTCCAGATCGGCCAGTTCTCCGACCAGTGTTGCCAGGTCCTTCTCCCGTCCAGCGAGTGAGTAGCCAACGGTGATCAACAGCTCTCGGTTCTTCACCCACGGAATGATGTCCGGGTTCTCCATGACATTGACCGAGGAGACGACTCTGTCGAGTCCCGCAGCCCCGGCCAGGATCTCAGTCCCCTGGAAGCTTGGGGTTGACAGCACTTCCCTGAGAGTGAGCAGCTCTCCATGGTAAGGAGTTGACAATGGATGGTGCATATTCACGGCAACATATTCTAATGCCATTGCCACGCGATTGGTATATCGTCGAATGTATCCGGACAGGAGGCGAGCCAATGGCCGTTGAGGTACGCAAAGTCGTACTTGAGAGTGTCAGCGATGCATCTGGATTGGCATCTCTGATCGATGAAGGCGTCTTTGACGCAGACGGCGTAATCGCCGTCATCGGCAAGACCGAGGGAAATGGTGGCGTCAACGACTTCACCAGGATCCTGGCAGATCAGGCCTTCCGCAAGGTGCTGATGGACAAGGGCACGAGGCCCGTAGAAGAGGTCGACGAGATCCCCATGGTCTGGTCGGGCGGCACCGACGGCATCTTGTGCCCCCACGCCACGATTTTCGCCAACGTCGAAGATGAAGGACCCGCGTCTGACGAGCCACGGCTCGCCGTTGGATACGCGATGAGCGATGTCATCCTCCCCGAGGACATCGGCCGTCCCACGATGGTGGCCAAGGTCGCCGAGGGCGTGCGCCGTGCAATGAAGGCAGCTGGGATTGAAGACCCCGCCGACGTCCACTATGTGCAGACGAAGACACCACTGCTTGTCATGGACACCATCAACGATGCCAAGGCGCGTGGACACACCGTCTACACCGAGGATCCCCTCGAGTCGATGAATGTCTCGAACGGCACCTCCGGGCTCGGCATCGCCGTTGCGCTCGGAGAGATCGAGATGCCGACGGCCGACCAGATCGGACATGATCTCAGCTTGTTCTCCTCCGTCGCGTCGTGTTCTTCGGGTGTTGAACTCGATCAGGCCCAGACCATTGTCGTCGGCAATGTCCGCGGTGCCGGAGGGCGCTATCGCATCGGTCACGATGTGATGAACGACGCTCTCGACAGGGAAGGCGTGTACAGGGCGATCCGTTCGGCCGGTCTCGACCTCCCCGAACGCGCCAACTCGGACGATCTCGATGGCAAGGTCATCAATGTCTTCGTCAAGTGCGAAGCCGATCCGACATCCCGACTCAGGGGCCGTCGCCAGGTGGCTCTGGACGATTCCGATGTACATCACCACCGTCATATCAAGGCTGCAGTGGGCGGAGTCGTCGCCAACGCGGTTGATGACGCTGCGGTGTTCGTCTCCGTGGCCGCCATTCACCAAGGACCAAGCGGTGGTGGGCCGGTCGCTGCCATCGTCGATCTCGGGTAGTTGCACGTGACCGCGACGAGTGCGGTCGAGACTCCTTCCTCCCCGGCATCCACTCGGGTGCCGGGGGTGGCAAGCACCGCTATTCGCAGCGTGCTTTCTGAACCCGCCACCACCGCCACGGTGCTCGGGTCGGCAAGTGAGGCCGTCTGGCTGCTGGTGAATGACGATGTCATCGTCATGTCGACTCGCGACACGACCCGGCTGCCGAACAGCATCGAAATCGCGTCCAGCACACTCGCAGATGCGCTCGGGATGGTTCCTCACGGTGCATCAGCCACCGTCGGATTCGACCGTATTGCTCTCGACGGGCTGACGGTGGGCGTCGTTCGTTGGTGGGATCCTCGTCCGAGGCTGGGTCGCATCTCCACAGCGGAACTCGAGGCGGCTATCAGAGGCCTTCCAACAGCAGTACCCGACATCGAGTCCACTCCGCTGGCCGTCGCCCTCTCCGCCGGTTCTCCCCCCGCAATCCTGGCTGCAGCGGAATCCCTGATCGGGTCGGGTCCAGGCCTGACTCCAGAAGGCGACGACTATCTGGCCGGTGCGCTCTCAGCGATCCGAATACTTGGTGACGCACTCGGCGTTCCCAGAGCGACGGCGGCGCTCGATTCTGTCGCCGGTGCGCTCGACCAACTCGCATGTGCCCGGACAACGACGTTCTCAGCATCTCTGATCCGTCATGCCGTTGCCGGTCGAGTAGCAGCACCCGCCGGTGTGCTGCTGCGTGCACTCGCCGGTCGAGGCGATGTCGCGATCAGCCACAGAGATCTTCTGCGTGTCGGCCACACCTCGGGACCGGCGCTGGCGGCCGGGATGATGCTCGGGGCGCACTCACTTCTTCAATCCCAAGTCACACTCCAACGGAGGTAAACGATGATTTCTCGTGTCGAGATACACCCGGGTCGCTATCACGACTCTGTCCGTCTGATGCAAGCAAGCAAGGCCCTCCAAGAGGTCGAAGGCGTCACGGACGCCCTGGTCGCCATGGCGACCGAACTCAATCTGAGCTTGCTCGCTGACATGGACTTCGATATGGAAGCCGTGGTCGGTGTCGGCCCAAACGACCTCTTGCTGGCCATCCACGCTGAGACCGAGGAAGCCATCACCGCTGCGCACCGCGCGCTCGAAGAGGCGCTCACACCGAAAGCCGTTCGCTCAGGGGGACTCGATGCGCCTGACGCCAAGACCATCGGTACCGCCGCGGATATCGACGGAGCCAACGTTGCGCTTCTGTCGGTGCCGGGAGAGCATGCGTTCGTCGAAGCCATGGAAGCACTCCAACGCGGCATGCACGTCATGATCTTCAGCGACAACGTGCCGATCTCACAGGAGATCACACTCAAGCAGTATGGCTTGGAGCACGGACTTCTCGTCATGGGCCCCGACTGCGGCACGACGATCGTCAACGGCATCGGACTCGGGTTCGCCAACGCGGTTCAACCGGGTTCCGTGAGCATGGTCGGTGCCTCCGGCACCGGAATCCAGGAGATGTGCGCTCTGCTCGATGACGCTGGTGTGGGTATCAGACATGCACTCGGGACCGGAAGCCACGACCTCTCCGAAGAGGTGGGAGCCTCGTCGACCCTGCAAGCGTTGCAAGCACTCGACGCCGATCCCGAGACCGAGTTGATCGTTGTCATCTCGAAGCCACC
>CBETWC010000015.1:0-12500 GCA_965539925.1 uncultured bacterium | reverse complement strand
CTCAGGGACATGAAACATGAAGTGCATGTCCCTGATGACGTCGCCGAAGGTGCCCGGGTTGCGGTTGAGCGAATGTTGGCGGTGAAATGAACACAACAACGGTCAAGACAATCCGGCATGAGCGACCGCTCATCGTTGGATCGGGCATTGCTGGACTCTCAACCGCACTGAGCCTCGCTGGTTCAGTCATCGTCACCGCCGCTGGCGTGGGCGACGGATCGAGTTCGCTCGCTCAGGGCGGAATGGCCGCAGCACTCGATACGGACGATGCTCCTGCCGCACATGTTGCCGACACGCTGCGCGTGGGTGGCGGCATTGCCGACTCAGGTGTGGCAAGAGCAATTGCCTCATCGGCACCCGAACTCATCGACTGGCTCATCGACTACGGAGCGGCGTTCGACCGTGGGCCGGACGGAGACCTCATGCTGGGGCGAGAGGCAGGTCACACGGCACGCAGGATCGTCCACGCCGGCGGGGACGCTACCGGGGCAGAGATCATTCGAGCGCTGCGGATCGCCACTGTTGAGCGACCGGACATCACGCTCATCCCTCGAACCCGACTCATCGACCTGATCCGCTTCGGCGACACGATCGGCGGAATCCTCGCCCTCACAGACGACGGAACCGTCGAAGCACACATGTCCCCGGCCGTCGTACTCGCCTCTGGTGGGATCGGAGGCGTCTACGCACGCTCGACCAACCCCCGCGACGTGCAGGGTGCAGGCCTTGCAGCCGCGGCTCGACAGGGCGCCATGCTCGCGGATCTTGAGTTCGTCCAGTTCCACCCAACCGCACTTGCGGTCCGGGACCATCCGGCTCCGCTTGTCACCGAGGCTCTCCGAGGAGAAGGCGCGAAGTTGATCGATGAGAACGGGACCCGCTTCATGGTCGGCGTCCATCCAGACGCTGAGCTCGCGCCTCGCGACATCGTTGCAAGAGCTATCTGGAAGCATCGAAGCCAGGGGCACCGGACGTACATCGACCCAACTGAGGCAGTCGGAGACGCAATGCAGACCCGCTTTCCAACTGTGTTCACAGCCGCCCTCGAGGCCGGTATCGATGCGCGCCGTGAACCGATCGAGATCGCTCCGGCGGAGCATTACCACATGGGTGGAGTCGCAACCGACCTATCCGGCCGGACAAGCCTCGATGGCCTCTGGGCCTGCGGAGAAGTTGCATCCACGGGGTTCCATGGTGCGAACCGGCTCGCCAGCAACTCGCTGCTCGAGGCCGCAGTGATGGGCCACCGCGTCGCATCTTCCATCTCGTCATCTGCAGTGGGCTCACTCGATGCCACTGGAAGGGTCCCCATCGATGCGTTCGAACGTGCGTCCAGGTACTACGAGGCGGACACCTATGCCGTTCGGCAGATCGCTTGGAACCATGTCGGAATAGTTCGCGATGAGGATGGTCTTGAGCAGGCGATCGAGCAACTTGCCGCTCTTGAAGGCCCTCCTTCGGATTCGTCAACTGTCGCCGGGCTCATCGCAACAGCAGCATTGGACCGCACTGAATCGCGTGGAGCCCACTATCGCATCGACTATCCACACCAGGACGACGAGATGGCTGAGCGCTCACAGGTGACACCGACGCCCCACGAACAGGTCGAGATCGCAGTAGCGCATGGCGCATCTGCATCATGACTGTTGCTCTCCCACCGTCGACTGCGGGCGTCATTGCTCGGGCGTACGAGGAGGATCTCGCTGAAGCTGGCGACCTCACAAGCATCGCGACCATTCCTGCCGACCACCGCTCTGTCGCCGAGTTCGTCATTCGTTCATCCGGGTGCATCGCAGGCCTCCCAATCGTCGAGATGTGCCTGACCTTCGTGGACCCTTCGATCACAACAGAACGCATGGCTGATGATGGCGATGTCGTTGAAGCAGACACGATCACCCTGACCGCGACCGGCCCGACCCGCTCCCTCCTCACGGCGGAGCGTGTTGCGCTGAACCTGCTCGGCCAGCTCTCCGGTGTGGCAACCGCAACCCGCACCTTTGTCAACGCGGCAGAGGGCACGGGGGTCGCCATATCGGACACACGGAAGACCACGCCGGGACTGAGAGAGCTTGAGAAGTACGCAGTTGTGATGGGCGGCGGCGTGAACCATCGCATGGGGCTCTTCGACGCCGTGATGATCAAGGACAATCATCTGGTCGCATCCGATTCCATCGCCGATGCGGTGAACAAGGCGCGGGACCTCGTCGGGAAGGACATGATCGTCGAGATCGAGGTCGACACGCTCGATCAACTGACCGAAGCACTCCGTACGGATGCCGACATCGTCCTCCTCGACAACATGACGACCGATGAACTCACGAAAGCTGTTGAAATGGTCGGCAGCACCATGCGCACCGAGGCTTCGGGAGGCGTCACACTCGACACCGTTCGCGCCATCGCCGAGACCGGCGTCGACGTCATCTCAGTCGGCTGGCTCACCCACTCCGCGCCCGCCCTTGACGTAGCGATGGAACTAACAGACACCAGATACCAGAATCCAGAATCCAGATCAGATTCCTAGGAGTTTGGCATCTGGTGTCTGGTATCTGACTCAGTTGCTGAACGTGAACGACTGGGCCATGAACCAGCGGGACGCAACTGCCTCGTACTCGCGTTGGGATGTTTCTCCGTCACCGCGCTCGAGGGCAAGGAGGCTGTTCCTCACGTTGTCGGCGGATTCGTCCAGCACGAGATCACCATCTGAGAACACCCTTGCAACCTCGCCGTAGTCGAGCTCGACCATTGAATCAGCGGAGTACTCCATCAGCCATCGTTCGAGGTCGTTGACGCGCTCAACAACCTGCTCGGGGAAATCCGATTTCGCAAGTACCGTCGAACTCCAGTGCACACGGTCGATCGCCTCTCCGATCGATGTCCGATATCGGATCGATGGGCCGGTCGATGTCTCGTATAGGTCCCGTTCATCCGGGGAGAACGCCGCAAACCATCTGAGGGGGACATGCCACGGGGAAGACAAGATGTATCCACGTGACACGGATGATGCCTTCCTCAGACCAGCGAGCTCGCCGACGAGCTCGAGCCGTTGGGGCTCCGAAACAACCTGCAATGCTGGATACGTCTTCGTGAAGGCGAGGATGCCTTCGATCATGCGGAGCCTCGTATTGCGCGGGCATGCGTACTGGTCGTTCTGCCAAACCGTGAAGATTGCATCGTCAACCATCGACTCGGTCCACATGAACGTGCCATCGTGCCTCACGGTGCTCCCCGAGCCGTGCGCACGCGCAGGTGGTAGCGCTCCCACCCTCTCTGCAGGGAGATAGACACGGAAGTGCGCCGTCTTGATCATGTGCTTGATGCTACGCCCACATCCGGGCTGAGTAGCCGGGTTGACCGTTACTAACATATGGATACACCACCTGCAGTCGCCTGCACCAGATACCGGAGGCCTGTCTTGGGAGTATTCGAGACCATCGGCACGGACACTCATGAGTCCGTCCACTTCGGCGAAGACAAGGCATCGGGCCTCAAGGCCATCGTGGCGATCCACTCAACCGTTCTCGGTCCATCGCTGGGTGGAACCCGCTTCTACCCGTACCCCGACGAGCAATCGGCACTCATCGATGTTCTGAGGCTTTCGAAAGGCATGACGTACAAGGCAGCCGCCGCCGGACTCGCCCAGGGCGGTGGCAAGGCCGTGATCATCGGCAACCCCGCCGAGCTGGCGAGCGAAGATCTCTTCCGTGCCTACGGGCGCTTCATCGACGGACTCGCAGGCCACTACATCACCGCTGAAGACGTTGGCACGACGGTCGCAAACATGGAAACCGTCGCGACACAGACAGCATTCGTGAGTGGACTGCCGATGGAGAACGGCGGATCGGGTGACCCCTCTCCAGCGACAGCTCGCGGGGTTGTCGCATCGATCCGGGCGGTGAGCGACCATCTTTGGGGAACAGACAACCTGCAGGGTCGACGTGTCGCCATCAAGGGTGTGGGCAAGGTCGGGATGGCGCTGGCGGAGATGCTCGCGGCTCAAGGCACCGAACTCGTGGTTGCCGACGTCAATGGACAGGCAACAGACACGGCATCAAGGGAGTACGGGGCGAAAGTCGTGGCCATCGACGAGATCCACAGGATCGAGTGCGACGTGTTCGCGCCGTGCGCGCTCGGCGCCGACATCAACGAGACGACCATCCCGCAATTGGCGTGTGCCGCCGTCATCGGTTCTGCGAACAATCAGCTCGCTGTCGATGAAGATGCTGACCGCATCGCAGCACGAGGAATCCTCTACGCCCCCGATTTCGTTGTCAACGCTGGCGGAATCATCAATATCGCCGCTGAGGTTGGTGGGTACAGCCTGGAGAAGTCGGACCGGATGGTCGACAGGATCTACGAGAATCTGACGGAGGTTCTGAAGGCATCGGACGAGCTCGGGATCAGCACAGAACAGGCGGCTGAGCACGTTGCGAATTCAAGAATCGAAGCGGCCAGGAAACAAGGAGACGAATCGTGACGTTGGGACTTGATAGCGTGATCGACCACACCGCACTCGGCCTCAGCGAAGACGACCTGATCGACCTGTATCGCAAGATGCTGCTCGCCAGAAAACTGGACGAACGCATGTGGGCTCTCAACCGCCAGGGCAGGGTGCCTTTCGTTGTCTCCGTCTCGGGTCACGAAGCAACCCAGGTCGGTGCCGCCGCAGCGATCGACTCGTCGAAGGACTGGTCGATGCCGTACTACCGCGACGTCGCGTATGTTCTTGCAGCAGGGATGTCCGCCGAGGACGTGTTCGCCGGTGTCTTCGCCAAGGAGTCCGATCCGTCGAGCGGTGGGCGTCAGATGCCCAACCACTGGTCCGAGCCCGATCTCAACATCTTCACGCAGGGGTCGGTCATCGGTGTGCAGTATCCACAGGCCTGCGGCGTCGCCTATGAGCTGAAACGCAGTGGGAGCGATGCCGTCGTCGTGGTCGATGGTGGCGAGGGTTCGACATCCGAGGGTGATTGGCATGAGGCCATGAACTTCGCTGGCATCCACAAACTCCCCGTCATCTTCCTCATCCAGAACAACCTCTACGCGATCTCTGTGCCAGCCGAGGATGAGTTCGCGGGCAAGATCGCAGATAGGGCCCTCGGATACGGCATGCCGGGAGTTGTCGTGGACGGAAACAACGTGCTTGAGGTCTACGGAGCGATGTCTGCTGCCGTCGAACGGGCAAGGGCGGGCGAAGGCCCCTCCCTCATCGAGGCAAAGACCTACCGGTACTACGCCCACACATCCGACGACGACGACAAGCTGTATCGCAGCCGAGAAGAGGTTGAGATATGGCGTCGCAAGGACCCGATCCCGAACTTCAAGCAGTATCTCGTCGAGCAGAGGATCCTGACCGAGACGCTCGAACAGGAGATCGAAGCCGAAGTCATCGACGAGATCGCGGCCGCCGTGAAAGCAACCGAGTCATCTCCCGACCCATCGGATGCATTCAGCCACGTGTTCGTCAAGGACATCGTCCCCACCAATCCAGTGACAACCATTGAGCCCGAGATCGAGGGCGACGAAGGTAACCTGATCGCCGCGATCAACAGATCGATGCACGATCTCATGGCAGATCACGATGACATGATCGTGTTCGGTGAAGATGTTGCGGACCCTAAGGGAGGCGTCTTCAAAGCCACGCAGGGTCTCACAGACGCTTATGGAGAAGATCGATCGTTCAATACACCGATCGCTGAAGCGCTCGTCATCGGCGTTGGAATCGGTACAGCAGCTACTGGAACCATCACACTGGCCGAGATCCAGTTCGCAGACTTCATCCAGCCTGCATTCGACCAGATCATGTCAGAGGCTGCCCGCACCCACTACCGCTCGAACGGCCGATGGTCGCTGCCACTGACGATCAGGACTCCCTATGGCGGCGGTATCCACGGAGCCTTGTACCACAGCCAATCCATCGAAGCCTTCTACGCACATGTACCTGGTCTCAAGATCGTCATCCCGTCAACCCCTGCAGATGCCTACGGGCTGCTCCGCTCAGCTGTCGAGGATCCCGATCCCGTCATGTATCTCGAGCCGAAGAAGCTGTATCGCCTGGCAAAGGGACCGATTCCGCAGTCAGGTCACTCGGTCCCGCTGGGCAAGGCTGCCCTGCGACGGGCCGGGGATGATCTGACCATCATCGCCTACGGCACGATGGCCCACTTTGCCGTCGAAGCGGCGGACCTCCTCTCTGAGCAGGGCATCGATGTAACGGTGCTCGACCTCCGATCGATAAAGCCGCTGGATTGGCCCTCCATCGAAGCCGCTGTCCAACGGACATCCAAGGTGCTCATCGTCCACGAGGACAACCGGTTCCTTGGATACGGAGCAGAGGTCGCAGCGCAGATCTCTGAGAAGGCATTCGAGTGGCTCGATGCGCCGGTCGTGCGTTACACAGCACCGGACATTCCATCATTCCCCTTCGCCGCTTCCCTCGAGAATCAGTTGTTTCCAACCGTCGACGGCATCATCGAGCATGCCGAGACTTTGTATCGTTACTAGCGATACAGAGCTCGCAGTACGTACTTCGAAATACGTAGTACGACCGAAGGTGACTCATGGAGTTCCGGGAAGCCATACACGCTGACATTCCCCAGATCGTCGCGTTCACGACGGACACCTTCGAGTGGGGCGACTATGTCCCGCGAATGATCGGCGAGTGGATCGACGATCACTCCGGTATTGTGATGGTTGCCGTCGACGAATCCGACATCGTTGGTCTGGCACGAGTTGTGCTTCTCTCGCCCACCGAAGCCTGGTCGCACGCTGCGCGCATTCGGCCCGACCGTCGGGGGGAGGGCATTGCTGGCCACCTTGCCGATGTGCTGCTCGACTGGGCACGCGACCAAGGCGCTCACATCGCCCGCCTCCTCATCGAAGACGACAACGAAGCCTCCATCAGGCACATCAAGAAGAAGGGGTTCCGGCGGGTCGCGACAGCGGTTCGGGCACATCGAGCGATCGGAGATGCCACACCCAACCCTGATGGCAACGGCGGCAGGCGCAACCCGTCAGCTTTGGTGGCCCGTCCGGTCAAGCCCGCCGATGCCGAGTTGCTCGCGGCATTGTGGGACTCGTCCCAATGTGGACGGCCCCTCAGAGGCCTGGCTGCATCGGAGGGTTGGCGGTTCCACACGCTCACGGGATCTGATCTCGTCAACAGTGCCCGAGCCGGCGAGCTGTGGGAGATGGGCGCCTCATGGGCAGTCACCGGATCCTTCGATGACGCATTTGATGTGTTCCTCCTCGACACCAACCCGGCCGAAGCGCGCGATGCCATCGGTGCGCTCATCGACCTCGCCAATGACCGCGGTGCCGAGGCATTCTGGATGTGGCTCGCAGACCACGACTGGCTCATCCAAGCCGCCAGGCGCGCAGGCTGCACCATCTCCCCAAGCGGCATCTGGGTGTACAGCCTGTAGGACAGGTGTTGAGCGTCAGGCGTCAGGCGTCAGGCGTCAGCGACGAGCTCACAAGGGTATCCTGTCGCGAACGCATGCGACACATTGTCCTCCCTTCAGGGAGGACCGTGAGCCTGCGAACCCGGTACGGCACGACATCTCAAACATCAACGCTCGTGCGGGTTTCTGTCGCTTGTGGTCCACGATGCCCTGCCGTATGAGGCTCGCAGGCTCGCACCCCCTCCTGGCTCGGAAGCCTCGCCCGTCCTCCCTGAAGGGAGGACCTGGGCATGCACACAAACCGTGCATCTGTCGATCAGCTCCAGCCGCTGCAGCGGAAGTGTGGATCCCACTTCGAGCCACACCACCTCGTGGATTGAGGTTCAGGGAGGACGAACTGTCGCGCGATCGGACACGTTCAGGGAACGGCTAGTTGCGGACACCGGTGGCGACGAAGACGCGGTGTGGAATGGAGAGATCGCCGGGGAATTCCTCCGCGAGCAACTCCGCAAGATCAGCATCAAACCGTTCCACCTGTTCCGATGCGAGAGCCGACCCAACACCGTTGCATGTTCTGACCCGCCCCCTCCAGGCCTCATGGGTGAAGGGCACGTCGACCAGGTAGCTGAGGCTCTCAACCTGCATGAATCCACCCCGGTCGAGTGCTCGCACATACTCGGGATGCACACCTGTCCATCCTGCCAAAGGCCAACCGGGATTGTGCTTGACAACGAGGTCTTCGGTTCGATCAGCGACATTCCCCGGTATTGCCTGATAGCTGAAGCTTGCGATGAGTAGACGTCCCCCGGGAATCAGCACACGCTTCGCCTCGGCGATCGCTGCATCCTCATCGAACCACCACCAGCATTGTCCTGCACTCACAAGGTCGAAGCTTGCTCGATCCTGACCCGTCTTCTCGGCCCGGTCCTCGACGAAGTCTGCATCCAATCCCTGCTCCCGATTCGCCTGACGAGCAACAGCGAGCAGTTCCGTCGCGATGTCGAGGCCGATAGCGTCAAGACCCCTCGCTGCGAAGCCGAGAGCGAGCGATCCGGTACCGGTGCCCAGGTCGAGGACACGTTGGGCAGGCGCGGCCCAACCCTCCTTGAATACCCGGTCGAAGAAGCTGTCGGGGAACCCAGGACGGAAGCGCTCGTAATCGGCCGGGGTCTTGCCGAAGTCGATGACACGACCCGCATGGTCGATGGATTCTGTGCCTTCACTCACAGGCGCAGGCTAGCGCTCTGTCGACGAACGCTCGGAGACAGAGCACTAGCTCACAACCGTGCCCCAGCCGCCGCCACCGGGTGTGAGGACGACGAGTTCGTCGCCGGGATCGACTTCGACAGTGCACTTGGAGGGGAGCCGGGTCCGCTCGCCTGATCGGCTGATCAGCCAATCCTCTCCGACGGCGCCGTCACCTCCACCGGACAGACCCCACGGTGCGGTCAGCCTCCGCTCGCCCATGAGGGAGACGGTCGCTGCTTCATTGAAGCGGATTCCTCGTTCGATGCCGTCGCCACCAGTGAAGGCGCCTGCCCCGCCACTCTGTGTTCGCAGCTTGTATCGGGTGACCGTGAACGGGTAGTGCGTGTCGAGCGAGGTGATGGGCGTGTTCTTGGTGTTTGTCATGCCTGTCTGGATGCCTGACTGACCGTCGCGCTGTGGCCTCGCTCCCTGGCCTCCCGCAACCGTCTCGTAGTAGGCGAATCTGTCGTTTCCGATGAGGACATTGTTCATCGTCCCCTGCCCTGCGGCGGGCACCCTGTCCGGGGCGAACGAGGCGAGCGCACCGAGCATCGCATCGGATATCCGTTGTGATGTTTCGACGTTGCCGGCTGCAACAGCTACCGGTGCGACGGCATCAACGATGGAGCCCGGCCGGGTGGCGAGGTGTAGCGGCCTATGGGCACCACCGGTGGCAGGAATTGTTGGATCAGTCGCGACGCGGACCGCATATGAGAGGCACGAGCTTGTGACTGCACGCACGGCGTTGATGTTGCCCTGCACCTGATCTGCAGAGTCGGTCAGATCGGCAGTCAGCTCATCGCTCTCGATCGTGATGGTTGCAGTGATCGGTATGAGTTCTCCCTTCCACTCCATGTGATCGGTGAACGATGATGTGCCATCCGGCAAGGCACCGATGGCTGCACGCATCCGCCGCTCGCCGTAGGTCATGAGAGCGGAGGACATCGACCGGTGCAGGTCAACGCCGTATCGTTCGATCAGCGTCCCGAGTCGGATGGCACCTGCCTCGTTTGCCCCCAGTTGCGCGGCCAGGTCGCCCCGCCGCTCGATCGGAGTTCGGGTGGCGGAGAGAAAGGGCTCGATGAACTCCTCGGTCCACACCGCATCTCGTACCGCAACCATGGGAGGCACCACAATGCCTTCCTGGTCGACACGAGTGGCGTGCGCCGGCATCGAGCCAGGGGCTTCCCCACCGACATCGGCGTGATGTGCCCTGTTTCCGACCCACGCCACGAGGCGGCCGCCGACGTGTACGGGCCGTACAAGCGTGAGGTCGTTGAGGTGCGTTCCCCCGTGGAAGGGATCGTTGACCGCGTACTGGATGCCTCGCTCCGGCTCGGTGCCGAACCGATCGATGATGGCTTCCACCGACGCTGGCATCGACCCGAGATGGACAGGGATGTGTTCCGCCTGGGCGAGCATCTCCCCCTCAGGAGTGAACACTGCAGCCGAGCAGTCCACGCGTTCTTTGATGTTGGGCGAGAACGCTGTGACCCGCAGGACAACACCCATATCTTCGGCAATGGAAGACATCTGGTTCCGCATCACCTCGAGTGCGACCTGGTCGATGTTCACCATGTCACCTCGATCGCTCCAGACGCCTGCACCTCTGCACGGTCGCCAAGAGCCAGATAGGTCGTTGACTCGACTTCCTCGATGATCGCAGGACCTTCGATCACATCACCAGCAGCCAGAGCGGTGCGATCCACGACACGAGCGGACACGATTCCTGCAATGGCTGTGATCTCCCGATCGGTATCGGATCGTTCGGCTGATGGTTGCCAGTGGGAGACATCGTCGATGGTGAGCGCAGGAGTGGCGAGGGCGACACCCCGCACCGCGACGATCTCGACGGGGTCTTCTGGTCTGTCGAACCCGTTGCGTGATCGATGCACATCGTCGAAACGGTGCCGCACTTGTGCAAGTTCGTCGCCTGGGAGCCATGGAACCGAGATCTCATGGGCCTGTCCGAGATATCGGGCATCCACCGAGAACGAGACTTCCGCGTCGTCGAATCCTGCTCGTGCGAGAGCCTCGCGTATCTCCGCTTCGATCTCGCCCGCGGCCTCGCGGATGGGAGCGAAATCGTCCGTGCTGACAAGGACCGCCCGCGCCGCATCGGACCTCGGAGGGGCGAGGAGCAGACCGACTGCCGAGAACACGCCTCCAAAGGGAGGGATGACCACACCGGACATTCCGAGAGAGCGAGCAAGCGAGGTGGCGTGCAGCCCGCCGGCACCACCGAAAGCCACGAGATGTGCACCGCGAGGATCGGCACCCTGTTCGACAGACACCGTCCTGATGGCCCCGGCCATCACCTCCTCCGCGATACGTACGATCCCGAGTGCCGTCTCGACAAGGGAGAGATCGAGTTCGAGGGCGAGCACACCCACCGCCACCACCGCCAAGTCCCTATCAAGGCCGAGGCGACCACCGAGCTTCGTACCCGCAGCGATGCGACCGAGAACAACGTTGGCGTCGGTGACCGTTGCCTTCGTGCCACCCTGGCCATAGCAAGCAGGCCCCGGGTTCGCTCCTGCACTTTGCGGCCCGACTCTCAGCGCACCACCCGGATCGATCCATGCGATGGAGCCTCCCCCGGCACCGACCGTGTGGACACCGACCGAGGGAAGTCGGCACGCGTAGCCATCGATACTGCGCTCATGGGATACCTCGATGACTCCCCTCTCGATCCGACACACATCAGTAGATGTTCCGCCCATGTCAAAGGAGACGACTCTCTCGTGCCCGAGTTCATCAGCGAAGGCTGCAGCTGCGACGACACCACCAGCAGGACCTGACAGCAGCACTGCAGCGGGCAGGGCTGAGGCATCGGCAACGTCCATCAGACCACCTGAGGATCGCATGACTCCGAGGCTGCCCACGGTGCCCGAAGCCACAAGCCGCTCGTCCAGTGCACGGAGGTAGGTTGCGGTGATCGGTGTGAGGTAGGCGTTGAGTACGGTTGTCGAGATACGTTCGTACTCACGGAACTCACCTGCAACCACTGACGAGATGCTCACAGGGACTCCCGGCATGCTGGCTGTGATGCTCGTGGCAAGACTCCGTTCACGATCACGATCGGTGTGTCCGTTCACAAGGGCAACAGCGATCGCCTCAGCCTCTGGTATCTCGGGAGTCGAATCATCATCGACCCCGATGCGCATTGAGCGTTCCACCAGCGGAGCGGCCCGGTCGGCGTAGGGGTCATAGAGAGAGGGCCTGTCCTGACGCGCTATCTCGATGATGTCCTCGAAACCCGCATCCGTGATGAGCGCCGTACGTGCACCCTTTCGTTCCAGCAGGGCGTTCGTTGCAACAGTGGTCCCGTGGACGAACACATCAACAGGCGTGTCACCGGCGAGTTCCTCGATGCCATCGGCGATCGCATCCTCCTGGCGCACCGATGTTGGGATCTTCGCGGTGAAGACCTCTCCGTGTGCCACGAGAACGAGATCGGTGAAGGTACCTCCGACGTCAGCTCCGAGCATCATGGCTGGTCACCGCTACGATTCGGTTCGAGCGAGAGAAGGGTCGCAATGGGTATCACCGTAGAAACGACGCCGAATCCACGGGCAATGAAGTTCTGCGTCGGCTCACCCGTCGGCAGCACGGTTTCGGCGACCAGCGCAGAAGGTGCTGACGAGCGAATCGCTCCTCTGTTCGATATCGATGGTGTCATGTCGGTCTTCATGACAGCAGATTTCGTGACCGTGAGCAGAACCGAGGAGTCGTCCTGGAACGACATCGTGCCCGCAGCAACGAAGATTCTCAGCAGGGCGTTTGGCGCTTAGCTGTCAGCCATCAGCCATCAGCCATCAGCCATCAGCCATCAGCCATCAGCCATCAGCC
>CBETWC010000014.1:0-12791 GCA_965539925.1 uncultured bacterium | reverse complement strand
CCCCCGACCAGATGATCCCCTGTGGCAAGCACGCAGGAAGGCCGCTGCGGACGCCGGGTTCCCACCGTTCGCCACGGTGGACCTCCCCCGTGCCGCGAATCTCACCGCCCAGGGCGCGGGCCGCCTCATCAGAACACAGTCGGACGAAGGACTCATCGTCCTGTGCGACAGCCGCATCCGCACCCGCGGCTACGGCCGAACCATCGTCAACACCCTCCCCGAGATGCCGATCCTCACAACAGCGGCGGAAGCCGCCGACTACCTCGACAAGCTCTGAGTTCAGCCTGCGCACAGGTCCTTAGGGCAGCAGAACACCCAACCCGATGATCCGCACTGCCGACGGATCCTCAACCAGGCTCGCAACAAGCCACGCCGTCTCCTCATCAACAACGGGCAGCCCAACCGTGACACGCCCGCCAACGTCCTTCGACATCCCATAGCTGTCGAAATGTGTGGACAGCTTCCCTCGCAGTTCATCCATGATCTCGTACTGTGCCCGCTTGTTGTGCCTCACCTCAATCACACATGCCTCACGAACACCGGTGGCCAGCGCATTTCTGTGGGGCTGTGGATCGCCGACGACCTGGAGCACGAGCACACTGTCGTCCGTCAAGTACACATCTCCGGAGATGTCGCCGAGCCCCTGCTCGTAGGCGTGGATGTCGTTGAAGTCGACGAATCTCTCGATGTGGGCGCACTCGTCGGGTCGAGGGTTCAGCGCGGGACTGAAATCAGGCCAATCGGCTTCCGAATCGCTCAGCAGCGTCACGGGAAGCTTCTCTATGCGAACGGGTCTGGAATCGGAACACGAGGCACCGGGTAGTCGCTCATAACTCGGCTAGCCCATCAGCGGCCACGTGGTAGCGACCCGCAGGCTGGTGAACGACATGACCGTAATTCCTTTTCAAAGAGACAGTTTGTCTCTAATTATCGGAAGCTCCGTCGTTTGGTCAGAGACTTTCGGCTGTCTACGGCGAGGGTGGCCATCAGGGCGCACTCGATGACCGGCTGCAATCCGGAAGATATGTCTAGTATTTCGGACATATGTCCGATATTCTGGACAGTGAACCCGCACGGAGACCCGCTATGGACCTCAGTCATCCGATCAACAGCCTCATCCCCACGCTCTCAGGGCAGGTCCTGGACGTGCTCGCAGGTACGACGCGACCGCTCTCCGGCCGAGAGGTAGCTCGACTCGTTCCGGGAAGCGCCTCCCACAGTGGGGTTGCCACTGCACTCGCCGATCTTGCGAATGCAGGCATCGTCCACCAAGTGGAGGCCGGGAATGCCGTCTTGAACACACTGAATCGGGATCATCTGTTGACACCGCTCATCGTCGCCGCCGCCGGTGCACATCAGACCTTCCTAACCAGACTGTCAGAGTTGGCCCATGACGTGACACCGAAGCCACTGCGGGTCGTGCTATTCGGTTCCGTTGCACGCAGAGATGCAGGCCCGAAGTCTGACATCGACATCGCTTTCGTCTTCGGGAATGACGTCGATCTCGACGCCGCCGGATCATCCGTGTCATCGTTTGCACAGCAGGTTGCATCCCTCACCGGCAACCGGGTCGATGCGATCATCTACGCGACTGGCGAGTTCAGCGCTCTAGCCGAGAGCTCCCCCAATCTCGCTGCCGCTATCGAGGCTGATGGAAGAGATCTCTTGGCTGTGCATGTCTCGTAGGCGCCGACGCACACAGGGCTGCTCCCGAGCCGACGCGGTAGCGCGCCTCAAACAGGCAGGGAGCTTCGCGGACCTTGCCCGACTTGCAGACCCCCGAGCCGCTTCCGGTCCGGAGCGATCAGCATCGGTCTCGAACGCCGTACTCGCCGGTATCGCTTCTGCGGATGTGATCTGTTGCGTCCGCCTTGGGACGCATGCCACCGGAGACAACCACCATGACGCCGTGCTGCTCCTTGGCGAGGTTGCTGACGTGGGCAAGGAAGCCGGTGATGCGTTGGCCGTTCTGCTTGGACTCAAGCAGAAGGCTCAGTACGGAATGACCGACCCGAATCCCACCGAAACGACCAGGGCGCTCAGACGGATGGAGCAGATCGTCAGTGTCGCCCGCACCATCGTCTGACGGGCCGAATCTTCGACTGACGATTGCCCTATTTGACCTCCAGACTTCCCGGTGTGCCAGATCGGGATTCGGGGACTCCGCAAGAATCTTGGGAACGCGTGCAACAGAATCGGGGGCTGAGTCGTGGATAGGGGTGAGATGGACGAAGCGATCTATCAACAGCACAAGCATGACCTGATCCGCTATGCCACTGTCCTAGTGGGTCCGTCAGATGCGGAGGATGTCTTGTCAACAGTGATTGCGAAGCTGTACCGGTCCCGGCGCACGCTCGCGGACCTGGATGAACCCCGCCCCTACCTGATGAAGGCTGTGTTCCACGAGTCCCTGGACCGCAAGAAGAAGCGGCAGAAGCGGGATCTGCCGCTCATCGACCAGGCCATCGAACCGGTGAAGAGCCGGCCCGAGGTGCTCGACGCGGTCAAGGAGCTCCCTGTGCAACAGCGGGCAGTCGTGTTCCTGACCTACTGGATGGGCATGCCGAGCGATGAGGCAGCCCGGTACATGGGATGTCAGCCCGCAACGGCTCGCCGGTACCTCCATCTCGCACGCAAGAAGCTCAAGGCGGTGTTGGCAGATGCATGAGAACGATTTCGACAAGGACATCAAGGCAGCCCTCGACGACATCGTCAACACGGCGCCCAAGCCCCCGAAGTGGAAGTGGATCACGAGTGGCTATGCACCACTCCGGCGAGAAGAACCGCAGCCCTGGTATCGCCGCGGAGGAGCAGCATTCCTCGGAGCAGCCGCCGCTGCGGTCGTCGTGGTAGGGGTTGCCGGGTTCATCGGCTCCGGTCTCAGCGGCGACGATGCTGGAGACGAATCCGAGCAGAGCACACCAATCTCGGACTCTGGCGCGGCCCAATCGCTGACAGGCCGCTGGGTGCTGGTGTCGTATGAAGTCGACGACGAGGTGATCGCCGTCCAACAGGGGGAGAACACGCCGGAGCAGCCGTGGATCGAGTTCCACGAGACGGCTTCAAACGACTCCTCCGACAGTCCGGAATCGACAGGCACGTTTACTGGGAGTACGGGGTGCAACAAGATCAACCACGGTTTCACCGTTGGCTACGAGTACTCGGCCGGCTTCCTCGTCCTCGAGGAAGCAATCACCGAAGCTGCCTACTGTGACTATCCCGTCGAGGACATCTTCATGGCAGTGCTCTGGGGATCACGCGACGGAATCGAGGTTGTGTTGGGCAGCGACACGATGGAGTTGTACGGATCGAACCTCACCGGAGAGACATTCCCGCTCACCTTCCGAAGGGATGCTGGAGATACCAAGGCCAAAGATGGTCTCCGACCAGGGGCCGATCTTGAGGGTGCCATCGCCACCTGGGTGAACGACCTCGGGTTGAACCAACAGCAGACCGATGTGTGGAGCGATCGCTTCGTCGAAGTGTGCGCGACGAATAGCGGAGAACTTGCCCCACTAGCGGAGAAGTACATCGCTGAGGACGCATCTCTCTCGACACGCGAGGGAGGAGAACTGCCCTCGGTCGACGAGGCAACGGACACCCTCGGGACCATCTGGCGGATGACCTGTGCAGCGAGTTCGTTCGAGGAGCCACCTGCGGATTCTCCGACTGGAGCTCAGGCCTCCTGTGGTCTCGGCGGGCAGAACCCGTTCGATGTCCGGTACACAGAAGGTCCGGAGCTGAGTCCCGACGAGTTCCTCGCAACCCCACAGGGCGAGATCCTTGAAGCGTTCTTCAACGGTGGCCCGGGCGAGGTAGAGGGGAGCTTCTATCTCCAGGCGGACGGATTCTCGATCGTGTCGGGCGAGTTCGTGCTGAGCTACCAGGGCGGGGAGCTACTCGGCGACTTCCGGATTCGTGATGGCGAGATCGCGGGTTGGGGAAGCTGTAGCCCTGTGCTCCAGGCGAGCGACCTCACTGCTCAGCGCTGGAGCGTCAGGGGACCGCTCGATCTGGAGATGAAGAACATTCCCATCAACGTGCAGGGCGGTACATGCGGCGACTTTGTCACCACAGAGGTCATCGGGATCGACGTCGATGAACGGAGTGACTCCGTGCTCGTGACGGTGTGGACCAAGGAGAACTGGCCGCCCGAGGCGGAAGGGAACGACAACTACGTATGCGCGGGTGTCGGCATCAACCTCGAGGCAATGATCGGACTCTCCGAACCGCTCGGTGATCGCACGCTCCTCAACGCTGGCACGGTTCCGCCATCGACCGTGGAAGTGCACGAGCGCCGCGAACCCGACTCCAATGATCAATGCTCGACAGCAGGCATGGCAGGCGTCGAGTTCAAAGACTATGCGCCTTCATGGGAGGAACTGCCCAGCGCGGTTGCCGATACTCGTGACCGACTTCTGAACGCGGCGATGGCCTGCGACCTCGAACAGATCATCGCGATAGCCAACGACGGTGCAACCGGAGACGGCAACGACTCCATCTTCTGGGGAGCCACCCAGTCACTCGACGAACTGGCGCAGTACGACGCGGAATACGGCGCCCTACGACAACTCGTGCTCACACTGACAACGTTGCCGTGGCAGGCCATCGAAGCAGAGACCTACGACGCAGAGAACGAAGTCATCATCCCGCAGACCTACTACACGTGGCCTCCGGTCACTCAGGAGTTCGAGGGAGACACGGGGCTTGCTGATCAGTGGAGTCTTGACCTGCTTGAACGGGTCGCCGCGGTGAATGAACAGACAATTGCTGAGCTCATCGCCCAATCCAGCGAGGTCGGCGCCTACTGGGGCTTCCGCGCCAGCATCAATGAGGACGGCACATGGCTGTTCGCCCTCGACGGGGACTGAGATCAAGCAGAGATGAGCGACGCAGGTAGCCTGTAGGACGACGCATTGAAAGGCCAGTTCTGATGCGCAGGGGAACTCTGACAACGGCGCTTGCAGCAATAACACTGCTGGCGTCGGCATGTACCCCGACAAGCGTCGGTGGCGACTTAGGACCGCAGCGACCGGAGCCTTCGCAGGCCGCCACCGGACCGGTCATCGCGACTCTCGAGGAGAACGGGACGACGCTCGAGCTCCATGACGAAGGCGAGAACTGCCTCGCTGTCGAGATCGTCCACGAGGGCCTCCAATCAACGGTCGAACGAGGCTGCTTCGACAGCTGGAACTCGCTACGACAGACGGAACCCTGCGGGTGGTTGACGGAGCCATCAGAGGAGACACCCTGGGACTGTGACGTTGAGCTTCCGTCGGTTCTGTATGGCAGGGTCGCCAATCCGGACGTCGGCTATGTGTGCGTCGGCCAGTTCGATTTCGGGGACTCGGGGCCGTCGCACGGGGTGATCGGCGCTCGCATCCTGCCAAGAGACGACAACGGCTACGTCTTCACCATCGCTGAGCCGGGCGAGAGCTACCACGCGCACTTCCTCAGCACCGGCGGACACCGCGTCGGCGACCCACCACTCGACGCACCCTCCGGTCCGATCTACGAGTTCTGCGAGGCTTTGGCGGGAGTCGAAGATCAGGAAGAGCTGTACCACGTCGACCTTGCGGTGGCGTTCGACGAATCGCTCTACAATCGGGACGTCACGGCGTGGTTCCATAGTGGGCTCGACCAACAGGGTGTCCTGAGCAGCGTGATCGAGCCGGGGCAGAGGATGACGATGCCTGTCCGAATCACACGCTCGGCAGACTCATTCTCCGTTGAAATCGAGATCAATGGCGAGCCAACGATGGGACTCCAACTCTCCTGGCCAAAGGAAGTGCGTGAGATCCTCGTATCGGGCGAGCCATGCAACGGCCTCACGACTGTCAACGTCGACATCGGTGCTGGCGTGCTCGAGGGAACGATCGGCTCAGTCACATCCAGTTTCGCTGGAACTGAGTGCAGCGTTGGATCAAAGGAAAACTGAGATGACGAACCGCTTCGAAGAACTTGTCACCTCGCCGTACGACGATGAGCCGGGCGGGAATCGGCCGTGGTTGAAGTGGCTTCCGTGGATTGGGGTCGCAATGATCGCCGTCGTCGTAGCCGCCACAGTCCTCGGCGGGGGCACACCTGACGAGGAACCATCTGAAGTCGGAGCTACGGGCGCTACGTCGTCGGTGCCCGGCGCGACAGAGAGCGAAGGAATAGGAACAGGAACAGGAACAGGCCTCGACGCTGGGGCGCCGGAGGACGATCCACTCCCCGAGCTCGCATTCGACACATCCGCGCTCGGATCCGAGCAGGTGCTCGAACCAGCCAAGCCGATTCAGGGATGGAGCCTCTCTCGCTCCGGGATGATTGCTGAAACGGATACGTTCTCTCTCGGTGCCATCTCCGATTCGCAGTATCAACTCATGGGCGCAACGGGAACCCAGCCCAACCCGTACAGGCGCGGGTTCGGTGGACCGTCCGCATGCTTCGCGATGGCGGGTTGGGAGGGCTTCAATGTGGATTGCTTCACCGTTGATGATGAGGCTGGCATTCGACCGCTCTTCACAGGACTCATCGGCACGGGTGTCGTGTCATGGGGGATGCTCCCGGAGGACGCCGCGGTCGGGGTGCTGGTGGTGAATGGGCGCAATGCTGGGTGGCAACGACCAACCAACAGCGTCGTCGCCTTCCGGTATGACGTGTTCCCAGGCAACATCATCGAGCTGTCCGTGCTCGACGAGAGTGGCGAAGAGATAGCGAGGGCCACACGACACCGCCCCGCCGAGTCAACCACACTCCAGGTTCCCCCGATCACCGGCTACGGCGATTTCACCGATGTGCCCTTCGAGGACATCGACTTTCGTGAGGTCGAGGCGCTTCTCCTCGAGTGCGTGAACGCCCGCGGATTCGACGCAGCGCTATCCCGTCCGATGGGAAATGGCCTCACTCCTCTCGACGATTCGGCGATCCCGACAGAGGACAACGCCGAAGCAAACGAGACAATCGCACGCTGCCTCGTCGGGCTGAACCTGCCAGACCGTCCCGAGCACACACAGGCGCAGCGGCAGGAATGGTATGAGACCAACGTTGAGCTTCACGCATGTCTCGTGGACCTCGGCTACGAGATCGATGCGGCTCCACCATTTGACGATTGGATTCTGCAGCCCTCGGACACCCGATGGGACCCAGTCCTCCTGATGCCCATCCTCTTCCCGAGCAAAGCAACGGAGGCTCTTGATGCCTGCAACCACTAGGCCCATTCCACGAAGCACGAAGCTCAGGACGATCACCGTGGGCGGCGCGCTGATCCTCGTACTCGCCGCATGCGCCGGTGGTGTTGATGGTCCGGTGATCGCAGGGAACCGGACCATGGGCGGAGAAACGGCCCTTATCGAAGGCACCCTCCAGATCGACGGCCATTGCCTGTACATCGGTCGTTCTGATGCCGAAGAGCGCTACCCGGTCATCTGGCCGAACGGCACCGGGTGGGACGCAGAACAGTCAGCCGTCCGTCTGCCCGACGGAACGCTCGTGTACGCGGGAGACACCGTCTTGGGTGGAGGCGGATTCCATGACGCTGCCGCCCTCGATCAGTACACGAACGACGAAGGCCAGGCTCTCGCTCAGACGTGTGATGACAACACCTACAACGAGGTTGCCGTATTCAGTTCGGGTGAGAGCATCGAGATACAGCGATAATGGCCCACCTGTCGGCTGGGGTGCATCGCGGACATGTAACGCTGCCTGCCCCTTGTGGTGAATACCGGTGAAGGAGGTGGCGTGACGGACCAGCAGAGCGACGCCGAGCTACTTGTCGCATCGCGGGAGAACCCGGCCGCATTCGCCGAACTGTATGAACGCTCGTCCGAGGGCATCCTTGGGTACTTCTATCGCCGTACCTGGGATCCCCATGCCTCGGCAGACCTCGTTGCTGAGACCTTCGCCGCTGCCTGGCTGCAACGTGGGACCTACAGGGAACCAAAGGGATCAGCGAACGCATGGCTGTTCGGGATCGCCAAACGTGAACTGGGCCGCTACAGGCGGCACCGGAAAATCGAGTTCCGCGCCGTCAAGCGCCTCGGCATCGACGTCCCACAACTGGGGAACGACTCGATCGAACGGATCGAGGAGATGATCGACGCTCAAGCGTTCCGCACCGAACTGGAGGCTGCTTTGAAGCGGCTCTCCGCATCCGAACGCGACGCTGTGCAACTCCGCGTGATCGACGACCGCTCCTTCAGCGAAGTTGGAGAGCAGCTCGGCTGCTCGGAAGGCGCTGCCCGCGTCCGAGTCCACCGAGCCCTCAAGAAGATGGCAGACGTGATGGAGGCACCCGTATGAGCCGCATTCCTTTCCTCAACGATCTGCAGTCAGAACTCGAGCGGGCAACCCTCGCATCGGTGCGGGCACCTGCGCGCTCACGCAGCGGTGTCCTCGCTGCCGCCGTGGCCTTCGGCGTTGTGATCTTGGCCGGCGCTGTCCTATTGCTCGTTCGATCACCCGAGGATGTGGCGGCCCCGACGACAACCACATCACCTCCAGTCGTTGACGCGGTCAGCCTCCCCACGGAATGGGCTCGGGTGCCCAATGAGGCTGTGCTCTCCTCCTCCACCAACTTCATGCTCTCCCGCGTGACTCGTGGATCTCAGGGCTTCCTCGCCGTTGGCAACGAGACCGCGGGGTCGGGGCAACGCAACGGCATGGTGTTCATCTCGGAGACTGGCACCGAGTGGACCCGCGTCGATGACCCATCGGTCTTCGACGGCATCAACCTCGAAGCGGTCGCTCAGGCTGGCGACGTCATGGTCGTTGGGGGAATCAGCCCCGACATCACTGCCGCCTTCTACACCAGTGCTGACGGCACCACCTGGGATGCCGCACCCGTGGAGACGTCAGGCGATCTCGAGGGCGTGATCCCGCACGCCATCGCACCGCACGATGATGGATTCGTCGCCGTTGGGAGTGGCTTGACGAGCGATGGATCCGATTCTGCAGAGACCGGCATTGTCTGGTTCACCGATGCAGAGGGAACATGGCATGAGGCCGTGGCACCTGAATTCGCAGTGTCGTCGTTGAACAACGTGCTGGCGGTCGACGGGATGATCTACATTGCCGGGCTGTCCCAGATCGCCGATGGACAGAGCGAGCCGACGATCTGGACCTCAGATGACGACGGCGCAACGTGGACTGTCACCCTGCTGCCTCGCATCGAGGAAATGGGATTCGCCGACGTGGCCAGCATTGCCACATCCGGTGGCACATGGGTGGCCGTGGGTTCCGAAGCGAACTCCGGTGCGGTGTGGACATCCAGCGACGGAGTCGCCTGGGATCGCTACCAGCCCAATGGCGATGAGTTCGCCGCCGAGAAGCTCCCTACTCGCATGCACGACGTGCTCGTCACCGACAAGGGCATCGTGGTGATCGGTGCTGACTCCCTCGGTGCAGAGACAAGCCGGATTACCTGGGTCTCTGCCGATGGGAACAATTGGACGAGGCTCGACTATGAGGAACCTGTCTCGATCGAGGACGCCTCCCCCGTTGCGTTCTCCCTGGCCAGCGACCTGTCGACGATCGTTGCCGTAGGTATGGAGATAGCCATCGAAGGCAACAGCCTCGGCGCTGTATGGATGTCACCGCCAGCAGATGGGATGACACCGCTCGTTCCCATCAGTACCGCCGAACCCGAAGAGCCTGATGACGGCACCACGGATCCCGGAGAGGCACTGCCTGAAGGATGGCTGCGTCTCGGCATCGATGGGGGTTTCGCCGAGGGATACGAGGATTCCAACGGTGAATGGGTCGACGCGTCACTCAATCCATTACTGATCCGGGAACCCAGCGACGTAGCTCGTCTCGTGGTACCTGGAGCTTTCCGCCTCGATGCCGCAACCGGTGAGCTGACCCCGTGGATCGTGGAACGCATACCTCGACTCGGCGACGGCCTCGAAGTCGCTTCGGACGGGACAGTCACCATGACCTACACAGTGCGAGAGGAAGCTGTGTGGGAGGACGGGACTCCGGTGACCGGCGCCGACCTGGCCTTCACCCATGAGCTGATCATGCGGTACGCCGACCAAACGGCCGTCGACACCTCTGTGCATGAACTCGTTGACACCGACTCGATAACCGTGGACGGCAGGTCAGTCACGTTCCGCCTGACAACACCTGACACGCAATACGAACGATTGTTCGAATGGGTGCTTCCGGCACACATCATCGATCTGGACACCTTCCTCGATGATTGGAACGAGGAGCTCTGGCCATCAGCAGGTCCGTTCCGCTTCGTGTCGTTCGAGGTTGCCACGGCGAAGTTCACAGAACCAAGCATCGTCGTTGTCGAGCGCAACCCGAACTACTGGGAGACCGATCCAGCAACAGGAGATGCCCTGCCATACCTCGAAGGCATCGAACTGCAGGCGTTCCCTGGCGGATCCGAAGCGAACGATGCAGCACGGCTGATCAAGGCACGCGAACTCGACGCGGTGCTGGGCCAACAGGCAAGTTCCTGGACGCTGTCCTCCTACGGAGATCTCGACGAACAAGGCCTCGCATTGAGTTCGAGAGCGCACATGCTCTACGAATTCGTGGCATTCAACCTCCGCGATGGGCGCACAGAAGTGAATCCGAATTCCAACAACGATCTCCTCGCATACCGACAGGCCGTGCTCTCGGCGATCGACCGACCAGCACTCGCGGACTCGTATGGAGGTCCTGCCGTCGACAGCATCGTCGGTCTTGTCATCGACAGATACGGGAACGATGCATGGTCTGCCTACGGCGACACCGGTCGGGTGCAGGAGCTACTCACCGGAATCGATGGGCCGATCGAAGCCATCTACACAAGCAGCTTCGCAGACACCACAATCGCCATCGGCGAAGCGGTTGCAGGCCAGCTCACATCCGCCGGGATCGATACAACGACACAGTTCGACGGTGACTTCTTCACCAAGCTGTTCGATGAGCATCAATTCGACCTGTTCGCTCTCCGCCTGTTCCCCGGCAGCGGAGGTCTTGGGCAGGTCGCTGGCGGTCTTGAGATTTTCGCCGCCGGAGAGGGAGTGCTCGACTGGACCGGACTCCAGTCCGAGGCAGATCGGTACGCCGACATCCTCGAGCAGGCCCGTGTGGAGTTCGATCAGGACAGCCTGGCCGAGCTGCTCGGTCAAGCAGAATCGGTCCTTGCGGACAACGCCCTTGCCTATCCACTCGTCTCGCGCCAAAGCACGAATGTCATCTTCTGGCCCGACCGTATCCGGGGCATCGCGCCCAACCGTGTCGGCGGCTGGGACACATGGAACGCCGCCTGGTGGAGCCCCGGCAGCTAGCCGAGCAGTGTCAAACCGGAAATTGTGTCACCCCTGCGCGATACGTTGTCCACATGCCGACAGCAGATCACACGCCTGTTCACAGCGCATACCATGCACATATGGGACGTGACAGCATCGTGATCGACGACGAACTCCTCTCACTTGTGATGCGCCAACACGGCCTCATATCGAAGACAGAGGCAATCGAATTCGCCCTGCGGAGACTTGCCGACGCGCCGATGACCACGGAGGAGAAGCTCGCCATGCATGGCGCGAATCTGATCGACCACGTACCCGAAGACAAAGCCCGCACATGGCCCTCGTAGACACATCGGCTTGGATCGGATAGCGCTGATGCAGTTCGACGCCTCATGACAACGATCATCGCTCACCGCGGTGCACGCAGCCTTGCGCCGGAGAACACGCTGTTTGCGGCTCGGAAGGCACATGCTGTTGGAGCCGACATGTGGGAGACCGATGTCGCGGTGACCGCAGATGATCATCTCGTGCTCATGCACGACAACGCGATGATGCGGACCACGGATGTCGCCGACAAGTTCCCCGACCGGGTCCCATCAGCGTTCTCCACCTACACGCTGGACGAGATCCGAACACTCGACGCAGGTCGCTGGTTCGAACGGGATGATCCGTTCGGGCAGGTCGCGGCGGGAGCCGTCACGCCATCCGAGCTCGCCTCGTACCGGGGAGCACAGGTTCCCACGGTGCGCGAAGCGTTTGAGCTCACCCTGGGACTCGACTGGTTCCTCAACCTGGAACTCAAGGCACAGCCAGCACCCAAGGACACCGTCGATGTCGTGAACGCGGTCCTCGACCTTGCGGACGATGTCGGGATCGGACCGGACCACCTCCTCTTCTCCTCGGCACAGTTCGCCTGGCTGAAGACGGTGAAGAAACAGCGACCCGAGTTCACTGTCCAGGCCGTTGTCGGACTCTTCCCCGAGGATCCGATGGATTTCTCCGATCCCTTCTTCGACGCGTTCAATCCGCGGATCACGCGTCTTACGACCGATGAAATCGGCGGACTCATAGCCGAGGGCATCGGGCTCAACCCCTACACTGTCAACGATTCTGAGGCCATGTCCGAACTCATGGAGATGGGCGTCGCCGGGATCATCACCGACTTCCCGCAGCGAGGACCACGATGATGTCATCACCCACGACAACGACGCCGCTCCGGATCTGCATCGTCAACTGCTACCCCGCCGCGAGCAGGGAGAACTTCGACCGGCAAGGCGTCGGCCACCCCCACGACATGTTCAAGGACTTCCTGACAAGGGAAGCGCCGAACGCCACCACCGAACTCGTCTACGTGGCGGACCCTGACTTCGCGCTACCGGCAGGTACGTCCATTGAAGACTTCGACGCGTTCATCTGGACCGGATCAGACCTCACCGTCTATCACACCGACGACCCACGGGTCGCATCCCAGATCAAGTTTGCCGAAGAACTGATGGATTCAGGAGCGGTGAGTTGGGGAAGCTGCTGGGGCGTCCAGATGGCAGCACTCGTCGGAGGCGG
>CBETWC010000013.1:0-13096 GCA_965539925.1 uncultured bacterium | reverse complement strand
GCACCCCCTCCTCGCTCGCTGCGCTCGCGTGTCCTCCCTGAAGGGAGGACGATGTGGCGGACACGGGCTCGAGGTGGGGTGAATGAGGTGGGCGCGAGAAAGCCTCCGACCGGTCGTGTTGTCAATCGGTCGGAGGCTTGTGTTCAGCTTGCCTTAGGGCTTCTTGCCGTTGTTCGTCTTGGGTTCCTTGGCCTGCTTCTTGAGCTGGCCGAAGTTCTTGGCATCGCCGTCGAGGAGAGCCTTTTGGTCATCGTCGAGATTCTTGAATAGCTCGCCGAATCCCCATTCGTCGCCTTCCCCGTAATCAGCGAGGAATACCTCTAGGTCAACGCCATAGGCCTTTGCGAGCTGGGTCAGCTTGAACAATGCTCCCCAACCGACCGCTGGATCGCCCGTGCGCAGAGCGACGATTTCCTCGGTGGCTGCGTCCGCAGCGGCTGCTGCAGCAGCGACTGCCGCTTCATCTTCTTCGTCGACAACAACATCGCCGATCATGTAGTCGGCAAGGAGTCGAGCCTTCATCATCTGCTTGTCGTTGAGCTCCTGCGTCACGACTGATTCGGACTCGGCTTCTTCATCGGTGTCGTCGGCGAACGCGATCGCTGCTGTTGATGCAAACAAGGCAGCAGCTATCGCGACAATGGCAATGCGCTTCATGTCTTCCCTTTCGTGGGCGTGCTATTCGCTGCCTTCCACACCACCGCCCAAGTGGCCCTACATGAATGTAGACGTTCGGCAGTGGAGAGTGTTACACGACACATGTTCTAGGCTTCGGCTCGCAACAGAACTGACACGGAGATGCATTCTTCACAGCGCCTGCCCTCGCATTGCGAGGCGACGAGGAAGAGGGTTATCGAAATGTTCGGCGGATGCCCTCTCGGCCGCTCACGGTCGTGACGAGATGGACCAAAGCCTTGGAGTGATCCAGGGAACAGAATCCACCTCGATGTGAGTGGGGAAACCCAACCGTCCGCATTTCCATGTCACATGACGAAAGGAGATCGCGCGTGTGCGGGATCATGGGTTACGTAGGGCCGCAGGATGCAGGTCCGATTCTTGTCGATGGCCTCAGGAGGCTTGAGTACCGCGGATATGACTCGGCTGGCATTGCCGTGAGCAACGGTGACATTCGTGTGCAGAAGGCCGAGGGCAAGATCGCCAATCTCGAAGCCCTGCTGGAGGGCGATCAACCGGCAGGGCACATCGGCATTGGGCACACCCGGTGGGCGACACACGGCGCACCGACGGATGCAAACGCTCATCCGCACACAGACCCGACTGGCGAATTCGTCGTCGTACACAACGGGATCATCGAGAACTTCCAGGACATCAAGGATGAGCTCGCAGCTCATGGTGCCGAGTTCGCCTCCGAGACCGATTCGGAGTTGCTGGCTCACCTCGTCGCCCGTGAATATGACGGCGACCTCGTCGAGGCTGTCCGCAAGACCGTTGCGCTGTCCGAAGGCGCGTATGCGATGGTTGTGATGTCCAAGCGCGAGCCAGAGAAGATCGTGGCGGTCCGCAAGATCAGCCCCCTGGTCGTCGGTCTTGGAGAAGGCGAGACCTACCTCGCGTCCGACATACCCGCAGTGCTGCATCGCACCCGTGACTTCATGATCATCGAAGACGACGAGATGGTCATCGTCACGGCTGATGGTGCAATCGTGGAGACGATCGACGGCGAGTCCGTCGATCGTGAGGTCATCCACATCGATTGGGATGCGCAACAGGCAGAGAAGGGCGGATACGAGCACTTCATGCTGAAAGAGATCCATGAGCAGCCCGACGTGATCACCGAGACCCTTGGCGGCAGGCTCAACGAGGACGGAACCGTCTGGCTCGACAACGTCCTCTTCGACGACGACTACATCGCTGATCTCGACCGTGTATGGATCACCGCTTGCGGTACGGCATATCACGCAGGCCTCATCGGCCAGGAGATCTTCCGGCGGGTCCTGAGGCTGCCGGCGAACGTCGAATACGCGCACGAACTTCGATACGCAGATCCAATCATCGGGTCGAAGGAGCTGATGATCGCGATCTCGCAGTCAGGGGAGACGGCGGACACGCTCGCTGCTGCCCGGATTGCGCCGAACCACGGAGCACGGATGCTCTCGATCACCAACGTGGTCGGGTCGACGCTGTCGAGGTACGCGGACGACATCCTCTACACCCGGGCGGGTCCCGAAATATCGGTCGCGTCGACCAAGGCGTACATGGCGATGCTCATCGCCCAGTATCTACTTGCGCTGCGTCTTGGGGCGGCCAGGGGAACTGTGGATGAGCAACTGGCCCAAGCCGTGAGTCTCGGTCTTCACAGGTTGCCTGCAGCGATCGAGGAAGTGCTCGGACGCGAGTCCGAAGCAGTCACTGCCGCCGAGGAGATCGTTGATGCAGACGATGTGTACTTCATCGGTCGGGGCCTCGACTATGCAATTGCCATGGAGGGGTCGCTGAAGCTCAAGGAGATCTCCTATCTCCACTCCGAAGCGATGCCAGCAGGAGAGCTCAAACATGGAACTCTCGCCCTGATCACCGATGGCGTACCCGTTGTCGTGATCCTGACGCAGCGGTCCGTGTACGACAAGACGATCTCTGCCGTTCAGGAGGTCAAGGCTCGCGGTGGGAAGATCATTGCGGTTGCCTATGACACCGACACCGAGATCGAGAAGTACGCAGACCTCGTGATGCGGATACCCGACATGGACGACCTCCTTGCCCCCGTGGCCGCGGTCGTGCCATTGCAGCTCCTTGCCTATCACGTTGCGCGCCTACGCGGCCACGACATCGACCAACCCCGCAACCTCGCCAAGAGCGTCACCGTCGAATGATCGGTGCTTCTCCTGGTATCTGATATCTGATATCTGATATCTGACATAATGTGAGCAGAGGTCCACATGAGCCGTGTAGAGGACATTGACCGGTATCTGAGAGCGTATTTCGCAGCCCAGAGGATGCCGGAGCCCCCAGCGTCGGACATGCGCGTCCACCCGTTCGTCACCATCTCGCGTGAGGCGGGAACGGGCGCCCACACACTGGCAGACACGATGGTGGAGGTCTTCTCAAGGCAGCCGGACACAGATGTCTTTGGTGGGTGGCAGGTGTTCGATAGGACCGTGTGTGAGATCGTCGTGCAGGATCAGAGGTTCGTTCAATCCCTCGATTCGCTCATCGAGGAGGAGTACCGGTCCAAGACGAGTGACTTCTTCCACCAGATGCTGAGGTCGACCGCCGACCAGTCGATGATGATGAAGCGAGTGTTTCTCGTGGTGAGGACAATCGCAGGAATGGGAAAGTCGATCATCGTCGGCCGTGCGGGATCCCACGTCACTGCGGACATGCCCCAGGGTGTCTCGATACGTCTCGTGGCTCCCGAGCCGGTGCGGATTCAGAGGGCCATGAGCGTCCACGATCTGTCCGAACGTGACGCCCGTACGGGCGCCCGAAAACGGGACTCGGCGAGGGCACGGCTGCTCAAGGAGCACTTCGATGCCGACATCAATGATCCATCCGGATACGACGCGACCTGGAGTCTCGGCAAGGTCACCCACGAAGAGATAGCGGCATCGGTCGCATGCCTCGTACGTCAGCGTGTGCCGACCGAGTGACGCAGACGATCCAAGCAACAACGGAACGAATCCTCGTCGGCCACTTTCTCACCAGAAGGGAAGCTGCCCATCGTGCCGGCATCGCTCCGGATGAGATCGTGCATCGACCTGATCTCCTCAGGATCGGTGGAATCTGGCTTGAGGAGGTGTACTTCGAATTCCAGTTCGACAGGGCTGGTATCAGGAAAGGCCTCGGCGGGGTCGTGCATGACCTGAAGCGGAACTTCGACGATCTCACGATCGCGGACTGGCTGGCCCGGCCGAACACAGTGCTGACCGGATCGTCGCCCCTCCGATGGATTGCATCAGGGAAGACCACGGGTCCGCTCGCCAAAGCAGCTGCAGACGCTGGTCCAAGAGGAGAACCAAGAATCAAGAGCCGAGAACCGAGACATCTTGATTCTTGACTCTTGATTCTGTCTTTCGAGCAGTGCTTGGTCCCTAGATATACGTCAGCTCCGTCCCTATCGCTGTGTACATCGCCATGTTGCTCATCAGTTTCTCGCCGGTGACCCAGAATTCAACGTCGACGTCGTGCACGGTGAACATCGCCGTGTCGAGAATCGTGCGGACATCATCCATCTCGAGGATCTCGTGAGCCATCTCGAAGGTTTCCGTCTTGACGATCATCATCCCGCCACCGATGAGGTGATGGAATATTTCAGGCTCGGAGCATTTGCCTTCCGCGGCGAGCCTTCCGAATGTTGTAAGTGCATCGGCAAAGGTCTGCATTGCTTTGCCTTCGCGACCAGCGACGGGGCTGCCGTAGCTGACCATCAGCGCAGTGTTCCACTTCATTTCACACCTCCTTTCGCGCGTGGAAGTGCGACTCGCTCATTGTCTCACGAGGCAGAGGGAGCTACAAGGCAGATCGTGAAGCGTTGAGCGTTTGGCGTCATGCGTCTCGCTGCCAGATGTCCTTCTTCCGCTGGCTGATAGCTGATGGCTGACAGCCGACAAACTGATAGCCTCTGGGCATGGAAATCGTGGGTCTTGGGATCGATCTTGCTGATGTGGCGAGGGTGCGTCGGTTGTTGCTCAAGGATGCGGAGGGATTCCGGAGACGATGCTTCACGGATCACGAATGGGAGTACGCCCATCGGTTCACCGACCCGTCCGAACGGCTTGCGGCGCGTTTCGCCGGCAAGGAGGCAGTGATGAAGAGCCTCTTCACCGGATGGCGACGCATCCCTTGGACCCATGTTGAGATCACGGGTGGCGGCCCACCTCGTGTCAATCTCTACGGGAAGGCCCAGCAACGCGCTGACATGCTTGGAGTGGTCGATATCAAGATCACGATCACCCATACCCGCGACGACGCAATGGTCTTCGTGGTCTCCCAGAAGGAGCACAGCTGATGGAATCCGTGCTGAGCGTCGCGGAGATGCGCAAGGTCGACGCCGAAACGACAGCGGACATCGATCGGCTGATGGATGCCGCTGGCAACGGGATAGCGCTTTCGGCCGCACGCATGGGAATCGGCTACGGCAGCAGAGTCCACGTCATTGCTGGCCGCGGAAACAACGGAGGGGACGGGTACGTTGCGGCACGACACCTCGCGAGACGAGGCGCCGCTGTCACTGTGCACCAAGTGGGTGTGCCGGACGAAGGATCGCCGGCGCACCGCGCCATGACGGCGGCCGCTTCAACCGGCGTGAGGATCAGGGAGATCGGTCCACTCGAACGATGTGAACTCGTCATCGATGCCTTCGTGGGTACGGGGTTCAGGGGTGACCTGCCTCCGGAGGTTGCCGACTGGACACGTACGACAGATCCGGTGCTGGCGGTCGACGTTCCCTCGGGCATCGACGGGGATACCGGCACGGCAAGCGGGCCCGTGTTCAAGGCGGAACGAACGGCAACGTTCCACATGTTCAAGACGGGCCACTTCGTCGGTAACGGTCCGGATCTGTGCGGGGCGGTCGACCTGTACGACATCGGTCTCGATGGTGGCGACCCTGCGATGTACCGCATGACGGAATCAGACGTTTCGATCCCCTCGAGAGAGCGGACGGCCTACAAGTGGTCCGCGGGGGCTGTCGCGACGATTGGCGGCGTACCCGGGCTCACGGGAGCGGCGCTCTTTGCCGCTCGCGGTGCGATCGCTGCTGGTGCTGGCGCTTCTGTCCTGTTCACAACCGCTGCGACGTCGAGCGAGTATGCCACCGCGGCACCGGACATCCCCCAGATGCAGGCGTCCGAAACAACATCGTGGCGAAACCATGCATCCGAAGTGCTCTCGCTGCTGGGTCGTTTCGATGTGCTTGTGATGGGACCGGGCCTCGAACCGGTGGCATCGGAGTTCGTCGAGCACATCTTGGAGGGGTTTCACGGACCGGTCGTGCTCGATGCAGGCGCACTCAACGCCCTTGCCCGGCTCGATGTGCTCAAACAGCGCGAAGCCGAAACGGTGCTGACGCCCCACGCAGGCGAGTTCAAGCGCCTCGCCGGGGCGAATCCGGATCCGATCTCTGGCCGGTGGCTTGCCGATGAGGCAGGCGCAACGATCCTCATGAAAGGCAACCCAACCCTTGTCATCTCAGACCGCACCGTCATCGTCGACACGGGCGGTCCGGAGCTGGCCACGATCGGCACGGGCGACGTGCTTGCGGGCATGATCGCCGCGTTCATGGCGAGCGGGATGGATGCTCCGACCGCAACGGCTTCGGCTGCCTATCTCCATGGTGTCGCAGGTTCAGCAGTCGCTGCGAGTCATGCCGTGACACCGGCACGCCTCATCGATGAGGTGTCGTCGACAGTCACTGCTCGCCGTTCGGTCTGAGTCCCGGTCTACGTGGCGCGTCGCAGAAATGATCACCGCATCTCTCCGGCCCTCAAATCCCTTGGCTGCGTCCTCCGCCTCGACCCATCCACTGATGCGCCTTCGTTGTGCGTCCTTGCCAGATGACGCCGATGACTCGGAGATATCCAGGCGCCATTTCCGCGACACACCACTCGATGACCGGCATGTATTGTTCAGCGCACCGCGGAACCCGAATCGGAGCGCCATGCGACCATCGTGGATCGAGATCGACCTCGACGCCATCGAACACAATGCCCGTCAGATCAGCTCGGCCATTGGTGACTCGGATCTGTGCGCTGTCGTCAAGGCTGACGGCTATGGCCACGGAGACATCCCCGTCGCCGAGGCAGCGATCCGCGGTGGAGCAGGGTGGCTCGCGGTAGCACTTGTCGAGGAGGGCGTTCGGCTGAGAGAGGCCGACATCGACGTCCCTATTCTCGTCCTTTCCGAGCCCTCCCTCGAAGAGGTCCGACCGATCGTCACCCACGGGCTCACACCGACTGCGTATCGGACGGAGTTCGTGGAACAACTGGCTGCTGTTGCCAAGAACGCTTCGACACTTCCGTATCCCGTCCACCTCAAACTCGATACGGGGATGCACCGCGTGGGTGCTCCGCCGGTCGAGGCCTTCGAGATCGCCCGCGTGATCGAACGGGACGACCGCCTCACGCTGCAAGGCGTCCTCACCCACTTCTCAGTAGCTGACGAGGATGCTGACTACACCGAACGCCAGAATCGTGCACTGATGCAGTTCGTTGAGGCTCTCGAGTCCGAGGGAATCCATCCGAAGATCCTGCACGCCGCAAACACAGCCGCCGCATTCGACTTCCCCGATACCCGCCACGATCTGTGTCGCGTTGGCCTGGGGATCTACGGCCTCCGGCCGCACGAGAGCTGCGGCACACACATCGATCTGAGACCCGCGATGCGCGTCGTGAGCCATGTCGCGTATGTGAGGGATCTCTCCGTGGGGGCTCGACCCTCGTACGGTCGTCGAAGACCACTGGACTCTGCCGGCAGGGTCGTCACGATTCCCATCGGCTACGCAGATGGCGTGCACCGACGTCTCTCAGAGACCGGGTCTGTGCTGATCAACGGCAAGCGCCACCCGTTTGCAGGAACCGTGACGATGGACATGCTGCTTGTGGATGTCGGGCGTGACGAGGTGTCCGTTGGTGACGAAGTGGTCCTCATGGGGCGACAGGGCGACGAGACCATTGCGGCGGAGGAGTGGGCGGCACTCCTCGACACGATCACGTATGAGGTCGTATGCGACTTCGGACCGCGCCTTCCTCGGCGGTACATCGGCGGTGCTTCCCATGGCTAGCGGATCCATCACTGATGTCGGTGGCGTCTCAGTTGGCCACTACACGGATACCGATGCGCGGACCGGTGTCACGGTGCTCACGTTCCCCGAGCCCAATATCGGAATCGTGGATGTGCGCGGCGGCGCTCCAGGAACGCGCGAGCTGGCGATCTTCGGGGATGCGATCAAACAAGTGACCGTGAATGCATTGGTGTTCTCGGGAGGAAGTGCCTTCGGGCTCGCGTCTGCGCAAGGCGTTGTCGAGGAACTCGAAGCAGAAGGCAAGGGCGCCCCGACTCCGACAGGCCCTGTGCCGATCGTCCCGACGGTGATCCTCTACGACTTGATGGTCGGCCGCTCAGACGTCCGACCGACTCCCGGAGACGGCAGGTCTGCGTATCTGGCTCGCACTGATGAACCGGTCGTGATGGGATCCGTGGGCGCGGGAGCAGGCGCAACCGTTGGAAAGCTCGCGGGCATCGAACATGCAACCCGATCAGGGATCGGTTCGGCCTCTGTGCGTGTCGGCGATGCAACCGTTGGCGCACTCGTGGCCCTGAATGCCGTTGGCGACGTGTACTCCCTCGACGGTGAGCGTCTGACCGGTTCAGAGGAGACGGACAAGCTCGTACGCCAGAACCTCGGCTTTGCACAGAACACGACACTGGTGGCGATCGCCACGGACGCACTCCTCGAACGAAGCGAGATGCGTCGACTGGCCGTAAGGGCGCACGACGCACTGGGTGCCACAATCAGGCCGGCCCACACCCGATACGACGGTGACACGGTGTTTGTCGTGTCCAACGAAGCTCATGAGGCGAACATCGACGGCCTTGTTCAAGCAGCTTTCGATTCTGTCGCGGAGTCGGTGATCGCAGCCATCGAACACGCCGCGTTGACATGACTCAGGACCTCGCAGCGATCGAGACACTCGATGCCCTTGCTGCCATCGCGCATGATTGCACCGCTTGTCCATTGTCTGAGGGGAGGACGAATGTCGTCTTCGGAGCCGGCGGGGCTGATGCAGATGTCTTGATCGTCGGGGAGGGTCCGGGCCAGCAGGAGGACGAACAGGGTTTGCCGTTCGTCGGTCGCTCCGGTCAGTTGCTCAACAAGCTCCTGGGCGAGATCGAACTTCAGCGCGACGATGTGTACATAGCGAACGTCGTGAAGTGCCGACCTCCGGGGAATCGTGACCCGCGTCCTGAGGAGATCGATGCGTGCAAGGGCTACCTCAAGCGGCAGATCGAGATCATCGACCCGACGGTTGTGATCACGCTCGGCAACTTCTCGACGAAGCTGCTGCTCAACACCACCACCGGTATCACGCGCATGCGGGGGATGGCCTACGAGTGGTGGGGGAGATTCCTGGTGCCGACCTTCCACCCCGCAGCAGCATTGCGCGGAGGCGAAAGGATCACGAACGATATTCGGGCGGATCTCGCCATCGTCCGCAACATCATCGACGGTAATCTCGAGTACATCGATGAACGTTGAAATCCGGACCGCATCACCTGACGAAACCCTGCTGCTCGGCCGTAGGTTCGCAGCACTGCTGACCGCCGGGGATGTTGTGGCGTTGTCCGGGCGCCTCGGGGCAGGCAAGACACTATTCGTCTCCGGCGTTGCCAATGGACTCGGTATTGCGTCCCGGATCACCAGCCCGACGTTCCTCATCGAGAAGATCTACACAGATGGCTTCCTTCCGCTCATACACGCAGACGTATACCGGCTCGGGTCGGTTGGCGAATTCGAAGACCTCGAGCTTGCAGACGAGGGGAGGGATGGAGCGGTCCTCATTGAATGGGGCGATGCGATTCAAGACAGCCTGCCCCCGGACCATCTCGTGATCCACTTCGAGATCGAAGGCGACGAACGCTCGATCAGCTTCCAACCACATGGTGCTTGGATGGACAGGGATCTGGGAGTGCTCGCGTGAAGATCCTTGCCATAGACACTGCAACTCCTGCCTCGTCAGTTGCCATTGGAGAGGACGATGCCCTTCGTGGGCTGTCCGTCAATGTGGACCGAAGAGGTCACGTCAGGTTCCTGATCCCCGCGATCGATTTCTGCCTCGAGCAAGCCGGGTGGTCATCGAGAGACATCGATCTCGTCGCCGTTGACGTTGGTCCCGGTCCCTACACGGGACTTCGCTCAGGGATCTCAACGGCACAAGCCTTTGCCGCAGCGATCGGAGCCCAGATGGTGACCGTCTCGTCGCTGACGACGATCGCTGTCAAGGCGTCCACGGGTCGACGACGGATCTGGCCGATGGTTGACATGCGCAGGGGCCAGATTGCAGTGGCGCCATTCACCCCTCTCCCTGGCGGAGTGGCTCCGGACGGCGATCCTGTGGTCGTGCAACCTGAGGATTTCAAGGCGATGCTCGAGGCTGAGGTCGATGACACACTTGTCGTTGGTGACTGGCAATCGGTGCCGGACTCGACATGGACCGGCCTGCACCGCGTTCGCCGAGGGTCGCCGAGGTACCCATCGGCAGAGACGATCCTCGAGATAGCGTCCATGAAGGCACGGCAAGGAAAGACCACGGCACCTGATGTCGTGCGGCCGGTCTACATGCGTGAGCCCGACGTGCAGATCAACTGGGAGGCGTTCCGCTCTGAAGGTGCGTGGCCGCAATGACAACGAGCATCAGGGAGATGACGCGAGGGGACATCCCATCAGTCGCCGCGCTCGAGGCCGAGGTCTATGACCAGCCGTGGTCGCCCCGGGTCTTCTTCGATGAGCTCGCCATGGACAATCGTGAGTACGTTGTCGTCACCGATGATGATGCACGGATCATCGGATACGGCGGACTGCTTGTCGTTGATGAGGACGCCCACATCACAACTCTCGCTGTTGCCCCGGAGGCGCGCGGCAGGCAGCTTGGCAAGCGGCTCATGCTGGCGCTCGTGGACAAAGCTCTCCTCGTCGGCGCCAGACACCTGACGCTCGAGGTCCGGCTCTCGAACGCGTCAGCGCAGGGCCTCTACGAGCTGTTCGGATTCCATCCTGTCGGGAGACGGAAGGACTACTACAAGGATGAAGATGCCTTGGTGATGTGGGCGACCGACATCGACGCACCCGACTACGCGGACAGGCTTGTTCCCATCCGGTCCAAGATCGAGGGAGAGCACACATGAGCGCTCCGTTGGTACTCGGATTCGAGACGAGCTGTGACGAGACAGGCGTTGCGGTCATCGAAGGCCAGTCGGTACGCAGTTCTGTAATGGCAAGCCAGATCGAGGAGCATGCCCGATTCGGTGGTGTCGTTCCTGAGGTTGCAGCGCGCGCCCACGTTGAAGCGATCAGACCTCTCACGCATCAAGCGATCACACAGGCAGGCGTACACCCTGACGACATCGATGCAATCGCTGTGACGCAGGGACCGGGGCTGGTCGGCCCGCTCATGGTCGGCTACTCGTTTGCGAAGTCATTCGCCTACGCGCTCGGCAAACCTCTCTATGGCATTGATCACATGGAAGGCCACCTCTTCGCCCCACGTCTGTCCTTCGGCGACTACGAGCCGCCTGCGGTGGTGATACTCGCAAGCGGTGGTCACAGCCAGATAGTCCATGTGAAGGCATGGGGCGACTACGAGGTGCTCGGCGGGACGATCGACGACGCCGCGGGCGAGGCATTCGACAAACTCGCTCGTTTCATGGGTCTCGGCTATCCGGGTGGGCCTGCGATCGATCGGGACTCCGAAGGCGGCGATCCCGACGCGGTGAGGTTCCCGAGAGCACTGCGTGATCGGCCATACGACTTCTCCTTCTCCGGACTCAAGACCTCCGTTGTGACCTATCTCGAGAAGGCGCGCGACGCCAACGAACTTCCATCGCGACCAGACGTGTCCGCTTCGATCCAGGAGGCAATCGTCGATGTGCTCGTAGACAAGACGTTCAATGCAGTCGAGGCCACCGGCGTTGAAGTGGTGGGCGGAGGCGGCGGAGTACTGGCCAATCGACGATTGCGCGAGAGGCTCATCGAGGAGGCAGACCGAAGGGGAGTAGGCCTCTTCATCCCAGAGCCGGCGCTCTGCACAGACAATGGCGCAATGATCGCAAGCGTGGCCGCCGCCAAGATTCAGGACGGCATTCCCGGTGACAACCTTGTTGGGGACGTGGCACCCGGACTCCGGCTGGACTCGTGAACGGAGCCATCAGGCTCGGACGTTTCGCCGGTGTTGATGTCGTAGCCGATGCATCAGCGCTCCTGCTCGCCGTGCTGTTCGGCGGTGCCGTGTTCATCCGTCTCAGGCAAGCCCTGCCGGAGACATCCCCTGAGAGTGCAGGAGCCTTCGCGGCGATTGCTGGACTCGCAATCGTTGGCTGCGTCTTCGTCCACGAAGCGAGCCACGTGCTGGTGGCACGCAGGCGAGGCTTGTCCGTTCGGTCCATCCGGCTGTACCTGTTCGGTGGCTACTCAGTGATTGACGGAGTCCCGTCGCCGAGCACTGAGTTCCTTGTCGCCGGGGTGGGGCCGGTAGCGTCGGTGTTCCTTGGGTTTGCGTTTCTCGGCGGCCCCTACTTCCTTGGGGCCGACAGTCTGCTCGGTTCGACGGCGTGGGCGCTCGGCCTCGCGAATCTGGCCATTGGGCTGTTCAACCTCCTTCCCGGCTTCCCACTCGACGGAGGTCGGATTGTCAGGGGGATCCTTGCCACAGGTTCCCGCGACCGCGTCCAGGCAACGAAGGCAGTAGCGACCATTGGGCGCATCCTGGGCTTCCTATCGATCGGTATCGGCGTCTACCTGCTGGCTATTCGGAACCTCACCGGGCTTGTCTGGTTGGTGGTCGGCTGGTTCCTCGCGACGAGCGCCGTCTCGGCCGGGAGGCGGGAGGAACTGAGCGCTGCATTCGATGGAATGCTCGTCTCTGATCTCATGCGTGACACGTTTGACGCCGTTGATGGAAACGCGACCATCTCGGACATGATCGCGCTCTATGCAATCGGCCCCCGCATGCGGTCCCAACCCGTTGCGCTGGCCGGGCGAGTTGTTGGGGTCATTGGCCAGGGCGAGATCGATTCGACGTCGCCGAACCGCTGGCCCTCGATGCGAGTCCGAGCGCTGATGTCCAGGATCGGCCCCGCAGACATCGTCGAAGCCGACGCACCTTTGGAGACCCTCCTCCTTCGCCCAGCAGGAACCAGCGGCAGGGCGGTTGTCGTCAGAGACGGAACCGTCGTCGGAATCATCGATGGAGAAGCACTCGCTTCAGTGCTGGGGCACTGAAGCAGATCGCTCGGCCTGGCGGCCTCGCTCCCAGATTCCAGATTCCAGATGTCTGGGTTCTGGTATCTGGAATCTGTTTCTGGCACTCCGTGCCCGAGAGTGCCAGATACCATTATGCTTGGCACTCGTAAGCACCGACTGCTA
>CBETWC010000012.1:0-13900 GCA_965539925.1 uncultured bacterium | reverse complement strand
GGCTCGCAGGCTCGCACCTCCTCCTCGCTCGCTGCGCTCGCGTGTCCTCCCTGAAGGGAGGACGACAGACGAGACTGTCGCACTATCGCGAGATGCGGCACCCTGAAGGTGGGACGATTCAGCTAGACGGCGAGATCTCGTGACTCGAATCGCCAGGCGGCAAAGGCCGTGCCGACGACGGCACCGATGAGGAGGAGGCCGTAGAGGGGGTCGATGCCTTTGGCGAGAGGCGGGACGTCTCCGATGTACCAGTAGAAAGGTGAGAAGGGCCTGACAACGCCGAGGCTGTCCACGACAGAACCGAGGCCGTTGATGAAGTAGGTGACGATCGCCAATGCACTCGTGATGCCGACGGCCGAACCTCCCGATCGCGTCACGGACCACAGTGCGAGGGCCACTCCACCGAAGAACATGCCAAGAAGCGCCAGCCCCAGGTTTGCACCGACCATGTTGATGGGGACCAGCTCAGTGTCCCACAGTGCATTCCCCGCGAATGCGACGATGGTCAGGATCGCGGCGATGATCAGTGTCTGAGCCGCCAAGGCACCGACCTTGTGGATCAGGACGAGACGGCGGGTCGGTGGATTCGCCACAACCAGATCGAGTACCCCGGACTGCTCCTCCTTGGCGAGCAGCGTTGAAACGCCTCCCACGGTGAACATGATCATGATCAGCGGTCCCATGTTCAGGTACGCCCTTGATGAGACGAACCCGGCAGGCGTTGCAAGGGATTCCGGATTGGTCATACCGAACATGGCGAACATCTCAGGTGGAAAGGCGCTGACCATGGCTTGCATCGTGCTCGCGTTCGAAGAGAGGGTTGGCCAAGCGGCAAATGTGAAGAGCAACAGCGATGCGATTCCGGCTGCCCAGTAGAAGATCGTCCTTCTCCTGTCCCACATCGTCTTGCCTGCCACTGAACGGAGTAGCGACACGCGACGTGGAGCTACGTTCTTCGATCGGCGTCGCGTCACAGTGGACTCGGGCAAGACGGCGATCTCTGTTGCAATGTCGCGCCTCGCGAACAACCACACCGAACCTGCTCCGAACACGATGGTTGCCGTGGTCAGCCATATGAGTCCGGTTGACCATGGTTCAAGCAGCAGGTTCGTATCGATGTACCAGGTGAAGGGGCTCACCTTGTGCGGCACCGAGAGCCAGTCGAAGAAGGGCTCGAAGGCGTTGGCGAACCACGCCAGGACAGCAACGGTGAGCGCTACCCCTCGCGCCGTTCCTGGTTTGCCGGAGAATGCACCGGCCGCAGCCGCGATAGCACCGAAGAGCAACCCGAGAAGCCAGAGGGAGACGTTCATCGAGAGGATCCCACGCACCGAGAGCAGCATCTCGATCGGTCCGTTCATGACGAGTAGGACGGCCGCCATCGTTGCAGGGACGATTCCGGCCAGGAGTGCACTTGCTGACAGCTTCGACACGATGGCCCGTGTTCTCGATATCGGGGCGGAGAGCAGCATGTCGAGCGTGTTGTCACGCTCCTCGGCTGCCGTGACCGCGACGCCGAGAGACACAGCGAATCCGATGATCAGGATTGGACCGATGAACGAGTACATCTGACCCGACAGGTATCCGGCGCCGGTCAGCAGCGTCTCAGGATCGATGCCGAAGGCTGACATCAGCTGGGGAGGCATCTGCTCGAAGAGCTCGGTCATTGCCTCGGAGTCGCGGATCAGTGGGTAGAACAGGACAAGCCAAGCCGTGAGCAGTCCCGTTGCGATAGCCCATGCCAGCGCCTGGCGCCGGTTGTCGTAGAAGGTCTTGGAGAAGACGCTACGCAACATCGTTGGAGCCACCCGAGTAGAACGAGAGGAAGACATCTTCGAGGTCAGCAGTCCGTGTGGAGATCGATAGCACCTCATCCTGGGCAGCGCGTTTGATGACTGAGTCGACGGAACCCTCGACTGTGAGCACAAGGGTGTCACCGCCATTGCGCGTGTCCACTTTGGTGACCGATTCAAGGCGTGAGAACTCTTCCGGATTCGGATCGGTTGCGAATCGGATCGTGACAGTGGCCTTGCTCAGACCCCTGAACGCCTCGACCGAATCGACCGTGACGAGGCGCTGGTCACGCACGATCCCAACCCTGTCCGCTAGCCGCTCAACCTCAGGCAGCACGTGCGATGACAGGAACACCGTCCTGCCCTCATCTCGTACCTCTTCGAGCATCTCGCCGAACTCCAGTTGCATCAGGGGGTCGAGGCCGGCTGTCGGTTCGTCGAGGATGAGCAGGTCGGGTTCATGCATGAACGCATTCACGAGGCCGACCTTCTGGCGGTTTCCCGTCGAGTAATCCTTGATGCGACGATCGAGATCGAGCTCGAACCGATCGGAGAGTTCGGCCACCTTCTTGGACGTGTCGAGATGGCGAAGGTTTGAGAAGAAGAGGAGGAATTCCCTCGCGGTCATCCGATCGTACATCGCGAGGTCACCGGGGAGGTAACCGGTCCGACGGCGAATCTCGACGCTGCCCTTCCCGATGTCGTGACCGAAGACCGTTCCAGTGCCACGGGTGGGTATGAGGAAATTGAGAAGCGTCCGGATGGTCGTCGATTTGCCCGCACCATTCGGTCCCAGGAACCCGAAGATCTCTCCCTGTCTGACCTCGAGATCGAGATCGATGATCCCAGGGGAATCCCCATAGAACTTCGTCAGCCCGGATGTTTCAATGACGGTCAAGCGTGCTCCTTCGAGATCGAGATGGGATGGTACCGATGGCCTTGACGTCCCTTCTCAGACCGCCTCGAACGCGTGGTCCAGATCGGTGATGAGGTCGTCGACATCTTCGATGCCCGTCGAGTAGCGGATGAGGCCCTCCGGGATTCCGAGAGCAGCCCGCTCCTCAAGCGTGCACTCGACATGGCTTGTTGTCACCGGTGGGCCCACCACAGTCTCGACGGTTCCGAGGTTTGCGGCACGGTGGGCGAAGCGCAGCTTCGGGAGGAACCTGCGAACCAACTCAAGGTCGTCACCGATGCTGAAGCTCAGCATCCCCGTGAAGCCGCGCATCTGCTTGGCAGCGATCTCGTGCTGGGGGTGCGAGGGCAGTCCCGGGTAGTTCACCGCGGTCACCTTCTCATGTGCCTCAAGGTACTCGGCGATCTTCTGTGCGCTCGCGTTCTGCCGCTCGACGCGAAGTCCGAGGGTCTTCATCCCACGCAACAGCAGATAGGCAGCCATCGGGTGGAGTGTCGCTCCGTTGATCTCGCGATAGTGATACACCCGGTCGACGAGATCCCTATTTCCGACGATGACCCCACCGAGGGCGTCGGCATGACCGCCGAGGAACTTCGTGGCACTGTGGACCACGAGATCGGCACCGAAGCTGAGCGGGTTCTGGTTGATCGGCGTGGCGAACGTATTGTCCACCACGACGGTGGCTCCCTGTGCATGGCCTGCGGAGATCAGCCTCTCCAGATCGAGCACCTTGAGGGTCGGGTTCGTCGGCGTCTCCAGATACAGAACGTCGCACCCACCAACAATGGCCGCTTCGATCGCTTCGAAGTCAGTCGTATCGATCAGCTCAACCTCGATGCCGTACGCCGGGAGGAACTCCTGGAACACAACGCTTGTGCCACCGTAGGTGTCCTTCACACTGACAACTCGTTTGCCCGGCCTGAGCAATGTGTGGAGCGTGTTGGAGATCGCAGCCATGCCGGTCGAGGCGGAGGTTGCGGCTTCGCCTCCCTCAAGCAAGCGAATCTTCTCCTCGAAGACGGCCACGGTCGGGTTCGTGTTCCTGCTGTAGATGTGTCCCTCGGACTTACCGAGAGCAACATCGATCCACTCGTCGAGGTCGTCGTAGCCGAACGACACCGAGTGCACGACGGGAACCTGTGTTGAACCCTTGACGAGGTACTCGTCCTCCCCTCCCCACACAGCCAACGTCTCCTTGGAGGGACTTCCGGTATCTGTCATGTGCGACTCACCTGTTCGGCATCATCTGGCATACGGCTGCATGGTACGGGGACGCGCGAACGGCGTTCATCGTTTGTCGTTCGTCGTTGGTCGCCAGTCGTACTACGTTCTCGCCATGGCATCGGAATCCCGCAGGCTGATACTGCTCGCCCTCACGGCGAACGCGTTGATCGCAGTCACGAAGTTCGTCGCGGCCGGGATCTCGGGGAGTACGGCCATGTTCGCAGAGGCCATCCACTCGGTTGCCGACACAGGGAACCAACTGTTTCTGCTGCGAGGCGACACCGTTTCGCGGTACAAGGCAGATGTCACGCATCCGTTCGGACGCGGAAAGGCGATGTACTTCTGGTCGTTCATGGTTGCCGTCGTGCTGTTCGTTGGTGGTGCCGTGCTGTCGATCGTCAACGGCTGGGACCGCATCCAGAACCAGGATTCCCATCACGGCGAGGGTCTCGCTTTCTCCTTGGCGGTACTCGCTGTTGCCGCTGGTTTCGAGATCTTCCTTGCCTTGGTTCCTGCGCTCAAGCAGTTCAACAAGATCAGAGGCACGAAGTCGGCTTGGCGCATGATCAAGGAGTCGAAGGACTCCGCTCTGATCATCGTGATCTTCGAGGACACCGCAGCCGTGGTCGGCTTGGTCATCGCTGCTGCCGGTGTGATCCTCACTGATATCACCGGTTCTGTTCTGTGGGACGGACTCGCGTCGATACTGATCGGCATCATCCTCGGTGTCGTCGCCCTGGTGATCGCGAGGGAGATGAGCGCGCTTCTCATCGGTGAGGCAGCAAGCAGGGAGGATCGCACAGCGATTCGCGTGGCCATCCTGGGAATCGAGCAGGTACACCATGTTGAACGGCTGCTCACGATGCAGATGGCGCCGCACGAGATCTTGGTGACCGCAGACGTCGCCTTCGATGAAGGAGCGGATGAAGTGCACGCAATTGAACTCGTTGAGGCCTCGATCCGTGATGCCTGCCCCGAGGTGCTGCGGATCTTCATAGAGCCGGTACGACGATGATCGGCGAAGCCTCAGCACCCGGATCGTCCGGCAACCTGGGACCGGGGTTCGACACGCTTGCACTCGCCGTAGCGCTTCGATGCAGGGCAACGGCTGAACCTTCCGAAACCATGACGATCACCGAGCATGGCTCTACGAAGCGGCTCGAACAGAGTGACATGATCTATCGCGCCGTCGAAATGGCAGTGGGCCGACCCATGCACATCACGTTGGAGAACGAGATTCCCCGTGCCAGGGGACTCGGCTCGTCTGGAGCTGTGACCTCCTCAGCCGCCGCCGCAGCGATGAAGTCGGTGGGCGACACGGGAGGCAGAAGGAAGGTGTTTGAGATCGCAACCGAGCTTGAAGGACACGCAGACAATCCTGCAGCGTCCGTATTCGGCGGCCTTGTGGCGGCGACATCGACAGGTATCAAACAGCTGGAGTTTCACGGATCGCTTCAGCTCGTGGTCGGAATCCCCGACGCGAAGCTGAGGACCGCGGACGCCCGGAAGGCACTCCCGGTGTCGGTGCCGCTGGACGCGGTCACCCGCACGATCTCGAGGCTTTCGTTCCTCATCGCGGGACTTACCACCGGTGACACCGACGCGCTTTCACACGCCGGTGGTGACGAGATCCACGAGGTCCCACGAGCTGATCTGTCTCCGATTTCAGGCGAGTTGATGGAGGCTGCCAGAAGGGCGGGTGCAGCACACGCCTGCTGGTCAGGTGCAGGTCCCAGTGTCCTCGCCTTCACGACAACCGCGTCGAGGGGGCGCGTGATCGGCGCGATGGGAGGAGTCCTCGGGATGTCGGGCGAAGTCCTGGCGCTGAGAGTCGACTACGACGGTCTCATCTGAGGTCGGTCACGTCGAGCGCAGAGAGCGCTCGCACGATCTGGTCCGCTGTTCTCCGATAGCTCTCGAGATCCTTCCCGTACGGGTCGGAGACAGCAACCGGGTGGTCGAGAAGGTTGAGGTGTGACGCCGGGAGATGCGGGAACTGGTCCTGTGCCGTGACGAGATGGTGGTACTCCATCCCGAACACGAAGTCAGGCCTGGGAGTCGTGGCGAGCATGGTTGCGCGGTGGCCGGAGAGATCAAGATCATGCTCGCCAGCAACCGTCTGCATGTGTGGCGATGCGTGGTCCCCATCGATCGCGTGCGTTCCCGCACTCGCGAAAGTCAGGCCTTGGTCAACGAATAGCGACTGAGCAGCTGCCTCGGCGAACGCGGATCGACATATGTTCCCGGTGCAGATGAACAGTACGTGGGTCACGCTCAACGCCGACTACAAGTTCGCCGCGTACTTGGCAGCGGACTCCACAAACGCCGCGAACAGATCGTGCGATTCGCCATGGTCGCGGACACCGAGGTACTCGGGGTGCCACTGGACGGAGAGGAGGTCCCACTCAGGATCCTCGTGTTCGAGTGCTTCGATGGTTCCGTCAGTTGCAGATGCCACCACTTTGAGCCCTTCGCCGACCTCTTCGACGGCCTGATGATGAATCGAGTTGATCCCGTGGATGCCATCTCCGATGATCGATGCGATCCACGAGCCCTTCTCAATGAGGGCTTGGGAGTGTGGTTCGTAGGCACCGTCACCGATGATGTCGTGGCCATGTGCGCCGGCGTGGCTCGGAAGGTCCTGGATGAGTGTTCCGCCGAATGCGACGTTCACAACCTGGTTGCCACGACAGATCGCCATGACCGGCATCTTGCGCTTGTAGGCCTTGCGGATAAGGGCGAGTTCGAACTCGTCACGTTCGTGGTTGACCATTCTCACGGCATCGTCGCGCTCGGCTCCGTATCGCTCAGGAGCGATGTCGCCGCCGCCTGTGAAGAGGAGCCCATCGACACGATCGAGCACGCTATCGATGTGGGAGTTCTCGACACAGGGGAGAAGGACAGGAAGCCCACCGCCGCGGATGATGGAATCTGTGTAGGTGTGTGCCGCGAGGTATCCGAGTACTTCGTTTCCAGCGGATGGGATATTCTGAGGACGTGCGGTGATGCCGATGATCGGGTGCATCGAGTAATGATAGTGACGAGTCGACGGAATTCGACGGTCAGAAAGGCATGGAGACGCCTATGCTTGTGCCCAAGCGCGACCCGTCTGGCGGTGTATCCGCGCTACCACGCCCCGATTTCAAACGAGGATCACCTGCATGGGTTCTGTAGTAAAAAAGCGTCGCAAGAAGATGAGCAAGCACAAGTACCGCAAGCGTCTCAAAGCGAATCGACATAAGCGTAAGAACAAGTAGTTCGACAGTGAAGCCCCGCAATGCGGGGCTTCACTCATTGAATAGCCTTCAGCTGTCAGCTGTCAGCTGTCAGCTGTCAGCTATCAGGCGTCAGGCGTCAGCAAGAACGGAGCTTGATGTGGTTCGTCACGTCGGTAGGGTGGCGCCATGCTTGCTGATCAACGACAACTCTTTGACGTTCCCGATGATGTTGCGTATTTGAACTCGGCCTACTTCGGCCCTCGGTTGAAGTCGGTGGCAGCGGCGGGTGAAGATGCGATTCGGCTGACCGGCACACCCTGGCAGGTTGGTCCTCCGGCCTTCTTCGAGCCGGTCGAGCGCTTGCGTTCAACGGTCGGGGAGCTGCTGGGAGACGATGCCGATGGCGTGGCACTCATTCCGGGGATCTCCTACGGGATCGGCGTCGCTGCAGCGAACCTTCAGATTGGTCGCGGTCGGTCGGTCGTGGTCCTCGAGGAGCAATTCCCTTCGAACATCTACCCATGGCGTTCCAAGGTCGAGATGGATGGTGGAGAGATCGTCACGGTGGCGAGATCACCGGTGGGTTGGACGGAAGGCCTCCTTGAAGCAATCGATGAGCGCACGGCCGTCGTAGCGGTTCCCAACTGTCACTGGACCGACGGCAGCTATGTGGACCTCATCCGGGTCGGAGAGGCTGCTCGAACTGTTGGTGCTGCGCTCGTAATCGATGCGAGCCAGTCCTTTGGCGCCATGCCACTCGACGTCAAGGAGATACAGCCCGATTTCGTGGCGACGGTTGGCTACAAGTGGCAACTTGGCTTCTACGGACTTGGCTACTTGTGGGTTGCCGAGAAGCACCGGATCGGGACACCGTTGGAGGAGGGTTGGGCTGTCCGAAAGGACGCAGACGACTTCGCCAGCCTCGTCCTCTACACCGATTCCTACGAACCTGGTGCGCGCAGGTTCGATATGGGCGAGCGTTCGAATTTCATCGGAGTTGCCATGGCAAATGCAGCTGTTGATCAGATCGCCGATTGGGGTATTGATCAGGTCGCTGACACCTTGGGCCACGTGACAGCCACGATCGCTGCTGGAGCGCAAGAGCAGGGCTGGTTGGCAGCCAGTGAGGGCCAGAGGTCACCTCACCTGATCGGGATCCGGCACCCCGACGGCCTGCCGCAAGCCCTTGTCGAGCGCCTCGCCGATGCGCATGTGTCTGTGAGCCTCCGTGGTGACTCGGTTCGAATCGCTCCGCACCTGCACACGAGTCCCGACGACATCGATCGCCTCCTCAGCGCGTTGTAGCAACGGCCTTCGGCACCTGTCAGGCGAGCGTGACTGCAGCTCCGAAGATTGCGATGGCGAGAACAAGGAGCACTGCCTGACCGATGCCTCTGACGGCGGGGGATGTGTTCCTTGCCGTGATCTGGTGCCACAGTGTCAGGGCGATGGACGCGGCAATCAGGGATCCCTTGAGGGTGAATTGTGACCAAGCCAACCCGAGCGTCGTGTAGTTGAGGAATCCCGTAAGCAGGGCAATGGCCATTGCCACCCATGACACCCAGCCGAAGGTCCGTGCCAGAAGTCGAAGGATCTCAGTGTCGGTTCTGGCCTTGCGGGCCGCTCCGATGAGGATGGCCAACACGATCATGCCGCCGGTCCACGTTGCTGCCGCTGTCAAATGGATCCACTTGAGCAGCTCGAACTGGGACACCGCTCCCGCTACCCGTTGCCTTCAAGGAATCTGACGATCTCGTCGACAAGAGCGTCGGTCCGCTCAGGGTCGAGCTTCGGTGAAGATGCGTCGTCCGTGTCGCCTCGCTTGTCGGCGAGGAACCCGAGGAATGGCTCGTTGTACGAGTCGATCTCTTCGAGGAACTCGGAGATGTCCGACCCAGCGTCTTCGAGCGCGTCGTCCACCTTCTGGGTGTACTCGGCATCAACGGTGATGAGTTCGGATGTGTCGATGTGCAGATTCGTGAGATCCGAGATCTTCTCGACGACAGCGAGAACTGCCTTCGGATACGGATTACCTCCGAGATACGGAGGGGTGGGGGCCCACACACTCAGCGACCGGATGCCCGACTCGGCGCATGCTCCCTGAACGACACCAACCATGCCGGTTGGGCCCTCGTAGTCCGAGGAGTCCAGTCCGCTGCGGATCACGCTTACGGTGTCAGAGCCAACGCCGGAGAGGCGAACCGCTTCTCTATGGCTCACTGCACCAACGTAGGCGCCGATGAGGATGGCCTCCTCAACCCCCGTGTCCGACAGGAGCTCGGCAATGCTGCGGGCCACGGTCTTCCAATGGAAATTGGGTTCCGGGCCGGACACCACAACGATGTCGCGTGCATCGGACGGTCGCTCGATGGCGGTGAAACGAATCGATGGCCATCGGAGTGACCGGGCAACCCCGTCATCGATGGTGATGGAGGGGCGATGCTGCTGGAAGTCGTAGAAGGTATCAGGTTCCAACTCGGCGAACACTTCAGATTTGTCGTGTGCGTCGATCACGAATTCCGCTGATGTGGAGGCGACATCGCACGCGTCATTCCATCCCCCGAAAGCGATGATCGCGATCGGGTTCCTCAGCGTTGGCTGGTGGTGACGCCTGATGACTTCCATGGCCGCAGGGTACAGAGGTGACAGAGCTGCTTCACACCGTATATGTATTCGGTTTCGCGGCCCGATACGGAGTGGTGGATGAAGCGTCGGGGACGAAACCGTCAGCGAAGGGCGGCGCCCTCCGCTAGCTTTCTTCCACATTGGAAATGCGTGACCAGGACCCTTCAGCACCAGCCAGCGGCACCTTGCGCCGTTCGCTTGGCCTGTACGCAGTTCTGACCATCTCCGTCGGAGCGATGATCGGGTCAGGCATCTTCGTGTTGCCGGGCCTTGCGTTCGACATCGCTGGCCCTTCGGTGATCCTGGCCTTCTTCCTGGCTGGCATCGTTGTGCTTCCCGCCGCTCTCTCCCAGTCAGAGATGGCAACCGCAATGCCCGTGGCGGGTGGAACGTATCTGTACATCGACCGTGCGATGGGCCCGCTCATGGGCACCATCTCCGGATTCGGTGTCTGGTTCTCGTTGATCTTCAAGGCAGCATTTGCCCTTGTCGGCCTCTCGGCATATCTCGAGTTCTTCGTTGAACACCCAGAACGTCCGGTTGCTGCCGTGCTCGCCGTGCTCCTGATCATCGTGAATCTGATGGGTGTTCATCAGACAGCGAAGTTCCAAGCGGCGTTGGTTTCGGTTGTGCTGATATTTCTGGCTGGTTTCATCGCCTTCGGGGTGCCGGCTGTCAACAGCGAGAGCTTCGAACCGTTCCTTGCCCATGGGGTCAAGGGCCTGCTTTCGGCCACTGCCGTCGTGTTCGTGTCGTACATCGGGGTTACGAAGGTTGCGAGCGTCGCCGAGGAGATCAAGAGCCCGGGGCGCAACATACCGCTGAGCATCCTGACGTCGGTTGGAATCGCAATGCTGCTCTACCCGGCCGTCGTTGCTGTGATGGTTGGCGTGACACCGGCAGATGAGCTGGCCCACACGGAGACGCCGGTTCTGGCGGCGGCGACTCAGTTCGTTGGAACGGCGGGTGGATACGTCGTCGCCGGTATCGCCGTGCTCGCGCTGCTGTCGATGGCGAATGCGGGGATCATCGCGTCGGCTCGGTATCCGTTCGCCATGGCCCGGAATTCACTTGCGCCCCAATTCCTTGCTCGGGTGGGTAGCCGGTCGGGAGCACCCACGGCGGGGATCCTTGTAACGGGGATCGTTTTGATCCTGCTTGTCCTGTTCGTCCCGCTCATCGAGCTGGCGAAGCTCGCGTCAGCTTTCCAGCTTGTCGTATTCGCCCTTGTGAACCTCGCCCTCATCGCATTTCGTGAGGGCCATCTCGACTGGTACAAGCCCGAGTTCAAATCACCTCTGTACCCGGTCCCACAGGTATTCGGAATCGTTGCTGCGCTGCTGCTCCTGACCCAGATGGGCGTGGTACCGATCGTCGGAGCGATCATCATTGTCCTTGCGGGCGTTGGCTGGTACCGCCTGTTCGGCAGATCCCGAGCGGTCAAGGAGTCGGCTGCCCGAGACGCCCTGCGCCTGCGCGAAGACGCTCGACTCGTCCAGAGCAGTGCGGACGCCGTTGCTGCCGGTGGTCGCAAACACGTTGTTGTTCTGATTCGCCGTCCGACGCGCCCGAGCCGTCAACGTACGTTGTTCCGCCTTGCGATGCGCCTGACAGCAGCTGACGTTGGCCGTATTCATGTGATCAATTTCGACGCGAGGACGAGCAAGCTCATCCCGACGCAGGAGGACCGTGATCGCGCCGCAGAACTCGGCATCATGGTCACGACTCAGCAGTACACGGACGAGGACCGCCGCGGGATGGTGCACTCATTCGTCGAGCGAGAAGCTGTAGATCTCTTCATCGCCGACCTTCCCCAGGATGTCAAGGCGACCAGGCACATCATCAGAGACCTACATTGGCTGCAGGAGCATCTGATCTGCGATTCGGCGTTCCTCCGCAATCGCTCGATCGAGGAGATCGACAGCATCGCTGTGCTGGGAACCGGAGGTCCCTACGACCCGGTGAAGATCGGGATAGCGGATCACATCGCTCGCTATGAGGACGCGTCGATCCGGTTCGTGCACCTGATGCCCCTGGACGCACCTCAGGCCCAGCGTGATTCGATCCACGCATATCACGAGCAGCTCGGAGCCCAGCTGACGGTGCCATGGGATGACCGGGTCGAGGCCGCCGAGGACCTTGTGGAAAGACTGACGAAACTGTCCCGCGGCGCCAGCCTCGTGGTCCTCGGTGCTCCCTCGCACAGGTTCCATCTCGTTGCGGATCTCGCGGACCGTATCGCCGAGGCAGTCGACTGCCCTGCGCTCCTTGTCCACACACCGTCACTCGAGCAGCCCGGCCTTGTCGCCCGAGGCATCCAGTGGCTGGTGAATTAGGAAGAATCAAGAATCAAGAATCAAGAATCGAGAATTGAGAATCGAGCGCAGAGCGTGCAGAAACGGCTCTCCCCTTGGTGGGAGAGACCTAAAGAAGGCTGCTGGCTGATGGCTGACAGCTGACAGCTGATAGCTGTCACCTCGGGTCGTACTTGCGCAGTCGTACCGAGTTCGTGACCACCGAGACCGATGAGAACGCCATGGCGGCTGCGGCGATCATGGGATTCAGGAACCCGAGCGCAGCGAGGGGTATGGCTGCCGTGTTGTAGCCGAAGGCCCAGAACAGATTCTGTCTGATCGTCGTGAACGTCTTACGGGCCAGCCGAATGGCTGTGACCGACGTCGCAGGATCCCCGGACATCAGCACCACGTCGCCCGCTTCGATGGCAACATCTGTGCCAGATCCCACCGCCATGCCCAGGTCGGCCACGGTGAGCGCCGGAGCATCATTGATGCCATCACCGACGAAGGCAACGACCTTTCCGCTCGCCTGCATCCGCGATACGGCCTCAGACTTCTCCCCCGGGAGAACCTCGGCTACGACCTCGTCGATGCCGATGATCTCAGCAATCGTCTCTGCGGTGTGGCGGGAGTCGCCCGTGAGCATTGCGGTACTCACTCCGATGCTGTGCAGGTTCTCGATTGCCCTGGCCGAGGTTGGGCGCACGGTGTCTGCGACGCTGACGACACCCTCAACCTTGCCATCCCAACCGACCATGAATGTCGTGTTGCCTTTGAGAGCGACCTCGTCGAAACGTGCTTGCCACACATCGACACCTGAGAACAGGTCCTCGGCGAGCAATGCTGGCTTGCCGACAACGACCGAACGGCCGGAGACGAGGCCACGTGCTCCCATGCCCTGGATGGACACGAAATCCTCGACGGGTTCGAGGTCGATGTCGTTCTCTTCTGCGCCCAGGGCTACTGCCTTTCCAATGGGATGTTCAGAACCGGATTCGAGAGACCCAGCGAGCATGAGGAATTCATTGCGGTCACCGTCGGTGACAACGTCAACGAGTGTCATCGCTCCTCGCGTGAGTGTGCCTGTCTTGTCAAATACGACCGTATCGATACTGTGTGCACGCTCGAAGACCTCGGCGTTCTTGAAGAGCACACCCATCTCGGCACCGCGGCCGGATCCGACCATGATCGCTGTGGGAGTCGCCAAGCCGAGGGCACACGGGCAAGCGATGATCAGCACGGCCACCGAGTTCTGGACAGCGGTTCCTACGTCGCCCGACACGATGAGCCAGACGATTCCGACAATGAGAGCGATTGAGATGACGATTGGCACGAACACACCAGAGATCCTGTCTGCGAGCTTCTGGATGGGAGCCTTCGTTGCCTGTGCATCCGCGACGAGCTTCATGATCTGGGAGAGGGCCGTGTTCGGTCCAACCTCTCGAACCTCGATCTCGAGCCTGCCCTGCTGATTGACAGTTGCGCCGAAGACCTCCGAACCTGGCTCCTTCGTGACCGGAACGCTTTCACCGGTGAGCATCGACTCGTCGATGCCCGAACGCCCAGCGATGACTCTGCCATCCGCGGGGACCTTCTCGCCCGGAAGCACGACGATCGTGTCGCCCGGCGCAAGTTCAATGGGATCAACGAGGATCTCCTCGCCTCCGCGAACAACCCTGGCCTGTTTCGCCCCAAGCTCTGCGAGTTTGGCGATTGCATTCGATGCTTGGCCCTTTGCCCTTGCCTCGAAGTACCGGCCGAGCAGGATCAGAGTGATGATCATCCCTGCCGTTTCGAAGAACAAGGCGTCACCGCTGAAGATCGCGT
>CBETWC010000011.1:0-14241 GCA_965539925.1 uncultured bacterium | reverse complement strand
GGGCGCCCTCGCGCACAGGCCAGCCGATGTGACGATCGAGCAGGCTGCCTCCGTGCCGGTGGCAGGACTCACCGCCCTGCAGGGTCTTCGGGACATCGGCAAGGTCCAGCCGGGTCAACAGGTACTGATCAATGGGGCATCGGGAGGCGTAGGAACATTCGCCATTCAGATCGCCAAGGCGCTCGGGGCTGAGGTGACAGCGGTATGCAGCACCAGGAATCTCGAATCGGCTCGATCGCTGGGTGCCGACCACGTGGTCAACTACACCCAGGAGGATTTCTCCCAGCGTGCAGAGCAGTATGACCTCATGCTCGACATCGTTGGGACAGGCCCCATCGCTGACTGCAAGCGAGTACTGAAGCCCGAGGGAAGATACGTCGTTGTAGGCGGACCGAAAGGTAAGTGGCTGGGCCCCATTCCCCGACTGCTCAAGGCCAAGCTGGCATTCCTCAGCGGTGACAAAAGCATGAGCTTCTTCATTGCGAAGGCGAGTGCCGAAGATCTCGAGTTCCTGGCCGGCCTCATGGAAACCGGACAGGTAACGCCACTCATCGAAGCGACGTATCCACTGAGTGAGACCGCCGAAGCTCTTCGACGCTTCGGGGAGGGCCACGCCCAGGGCAAGACCGTCATCACCATCTGAGCACCGACCGCTCCGTTCTGGCGGCGCTCAGATGGACCGCAGACGGAACCCATGCAGCTTCAGCTTCTGACCCATTTGAGAGAACGAGACCTCAGGCAATTTCCAGTTCGGCAGGTTTTCCGAACTTGCGCTTGAACAAGACGTAGGCCACGGCACCGGCCGGGATCGGGATCCAGAACTGGAAGAGGCGATAGGCCAGCGTTGCCAACGTCGCGTCGTGTGCAGGGATTCCTGCAGCGACGAGCATTGCTGACAAGCCGACCTCGACGAATCCGAGTCCACCGGGAGTGAGAGGGATCATCCCCAGCACTGCAGAACCGGCGAAAGCAACCAGCACAAGGCTCGGTCGGGGTTCAGCTCCGACTGCGATCAGGGCCGTCATCAGCACCATGTAATCGAGCGTCCAATTCAGCACGGCCGCGATCAGGGCGTTCAACCATCTCGCTCCGAGAGCGTCAACAACCTCGTTGCGTCGGTCCAGGATCTGCTGGGCTGTCGGATGCCATTCCTTGTTGAGCTTGGCAGCCAACCAGCACACGACACGTTCGATGACGCCGCCGATGAAGAGCAGAGGCCTGTCGTATTTCACGACGGTGAATACCGCACTGAACATGACGGCGAACATGATCGTTCCGACAATTCCGACCGGCAGAAGACCGCTCGGGATCGGAGCAGAGATCGCGGCCAGGAGAAGGGCGATGGCGGGGAGTGAGAACAGAACAAGATTCGAGATGAACGAGACTGCTGCAAGCGCAGCCGCGGCCTGCCCCGTCGGTACACCGGAGACAGAGAGCATCTGGAAGTAGCCAGCACCGGCCGCAACCGGTCCGCCAGGAACGACCTTTGCCATTGCGTTTGAAGCGAGCTGGGACGTTGCCGCCACGAACCTTGAGATACCGGGAACCGCGATATGCGTGAGCTCCCAAGCTGCCATGAACGCTCCCGACATGAGTACAGCCATCATGAAGAACCAGTACCACTCGATGCCCGAGAGTTCCTGTGAGGCCCAGAAGAAGTCCACGAGCCGGGGCCACAGGATGTAAAGCACGATGCCCATGGCGAGCAAGAAGAGTGATCGAATACCGATCGTCTTCCACAGATCGTTGCTATCCGACTGCGCTTGTACCTGTTCAGTCATGTAACCGGTGTTCCCCTGAGAATCAGCGTCCTAAATGTAGCGGCAGAGTCCTCGTGAGTGGCACGATCTCTGGTGAGGGGTCACTAACTCGCCGGTTTCTCGGGCGACTCGTTGGCATCACACATCGCACGCATCGAGTCGAGGTACGGCCAGTAGTCGACCTGGATCGTGTGCCGTGGCCTGTCCTGATATCGCCCGGATCGCTCGAAGACGTCAGTGACGATGTCTGCCCGCATCTCACCCGTCGTCGGAAGGGGAACTCCGCCGAGTATCTGGGCAACCCATCTCGCCTGCTGCTCGGCGAGCGGCGGTAGCGCTCCGACAGGCTGGATCAACCCAACGAAGAACAGGCCTGGCGTGTCCACAGGAACGACCTGTTTGAACAGCTCAACCCTGTTGTCGTCAGCGGTGAACACCGACTGCTCGAGGAATGGGAAGGAGATCCGGTAGCCGGTCGCGTAGATGATGACATCAGCCTTGGCCCTCTCCCCATCTGTGAACACGACGTGGTCTCCGTCGAACCGTGAGATTCCGCGCTGAACGTTCACCTGTCCATCCTTGACGAGGCCGAGCAGGTCAGCCGAGACTGTCGGGTGCTGGCTCAGTATTGGTGTGTCCGGTGTCGGGAAGCCGTACGACTCTTGGGACCCCCGAGCTGCATACAGCAGCGTCCTGTACGCAAGACGCTGCACCGCGATCGGAAGCTGGGATGACAGGCGCGTGGAGAAGCTGTCGAGCGGACGACCGAATACGAAGCGGGGCAGGACATGGGCTCCCGACCGTGTCGAGAGTGTCACCGATTTCGCATGCCACGAGAGTTCGCTCGCGATGTCTGCACCAGTGTTCCCGACGCCGACAACGACGACATCCTTGCCGAGGAACCGATCTGGTGTGCGGTACGACTGCGCGTGCAACGTCTCACCGCTGAAGGAATCCTCCTGATCAGGGATGTTCGGATCCCAGTGGTGGCCCGACGCAACGATCACAGCCCGATAGGTGGCAGTTGACTCCTCACCGGATTCGAGATCCCTCACGCGTACTGTCCACGCGTCATCGTCTTGGTCGGCAGCAACGACCTGGTGCCGGAACGAGATGTGACCGGTCAGCTGGTATGCGGCGGCGTACGTCTCGAGATACCGGAGAACCTGCGTGTGGTGAAGGTAGGCAGGCCATTGCTTCGGCATAGGGAGGTCTGCGTAGGCGAACCGCTCCTTCGACGTGTCTATGTGGAGTGATGCGTACGCAGGCGATCGGCCAGAGTCGTTGTCGTACCGCCAAAGCCCACCGATGTCACTCCCGATCTCGAAGCAGTCGAACGGGATACGTTTGTCCAACAGATGCTTCACCGTCGTCAGCCCGCTGACGCCCGCCCCGATCACACACACACGCAATTGCTCGTTCACAGCGGAGATGATGGCACGGTCTTCCCCGTTCTTGCGCAACTGAGTACCGCCAGGAGGTACTCAGTTGCGCAAGAACGGGGTGAGGAGGTCGGGGGTGTTGTTCTGGACCTTGTTGACGAGGGTCGAGACTGCGTACTCGGACATGAGATCTGCGGGGTAGACGTCCATCAGCGCTTGGACGGCCTCCTTGTCGGTGAGATCAGGGTCAAGCCAAGCTCCCCATCGATTCTCAGGCATCATCACAGGCATGCGGTCGTGGATCTTGTCCAGGAGCTTGTTCGGAGTGCCGGTGAGGATCGTGCAGGAGCGGATGTACTCCTCGGTCTCCGGATCCTTCCAGACAGACCAGAGTCCCGCAGCGGGTAGTGGTTTGTGGTCTGCTCCGAACACGTAGTGCGGCAGCTTCCCCTTCTCCATGCGCTCCCATTCATAGAACCCGTCGACCGGGATGATGCACCGCCGCTTGGCGAACGAACTGCGGAACATCGGCTTGTCCGCCGCGGTCTCAGAACGAGCGTTGAAGGTCTTGGCTCCCGCCTTCTTCTCCTTGGCCCACGACGGGATGAGTCCCCATCGGAAGGATGTCAGCGCGCGCTGGCCTTCGTGCTCGACCACCGCGTACACCTGGGACGTGGGCGCAACGTTGTAGTTCACACGCAGCGTTTCGGTCCGTACGAACTCAGCCCCGAAATGCTCCGCATAGAACTCGGGCTTCTCCACCTGAACAAACCGACCGCACATGGGCAAGACAATAGACAAAAGACAAAAGACAAAGGAGGGATCACATGTCGTCCATCGTTGGCGTCAAGCGCTGTACGGTTTGTGCCGATGGTTAGCCAGATGACACCAGCGATCACCTTCTCTTCGGTGCGGAAGACCTTTGGCGACGTTGTCGCGCTCAATGGGGTCGACTTCCAAGCGCCGGCTGGCGCCGTGACCGTTCTACTGGGTCCCAATGGTGCAGGGAAGACAACCACTGTGCGACTCACCACGGGTGCCATGACCACAGATTCGGGCGCGATCGAGGTTCTCGGACTCGATCCGCTCACAGACGGAGACGAGGTCAGGGCTCGGGTAGGTGTCGTGCCCCCGAAGCCAGCCTTCTACGACCAGCTCTCCGGCCGGGAGAATCTGGCGTTCGCCGCGACGATCTTCCAGGCTGACGAATCCGAGGCGGCCGAAGCTGCCGCACGCTTCGGCATCGACCAAGCGCTCGAGCAGGACGTCGGCGGGTATTCGACCGGCATGCGCACCCGCCTCGCCCTCGCCAGAGCAGTTCTCCACGATCCAGAGGTCCTGATGCTCGATGAGCCAACAGCTGGCCTCGACCCGGAATCAGCACGCTCCGTACTCGACCTCATTGCAGAAATGGCTGGCCGGGGGCGCACCATTGTCATGTGCACACACCTACTCCACGAAGCGGAGGGCGTAGCCGATCATCTCGTACTCATGGAAGATGGTGAGGTCCGCACGTCCGGAAATCCGAGGACCCTCACAAACCGCTACATGGCTGATCCAATCGTGATCATCGACGCCGAGGACCGCGACTCCCTGCGATTCATTTCAGAACTCGATGGTGTCCTCAGCGTCAGAGATGAAGGCGCAATGCACATCACTCTCGACTCCCCGGACCGCATCCCTGATCTCGTGATAGAACTCGTGAAACGCGGCGTCAGGCCAACGCGCGTGGAGCCGCTCCACCCGACACTCGAAGATCTCTACTTCGAGATGCAGCGAGCGCATCGGGAGGCAGGATGAGGTGGTCGATGCTCAAAGCGGTGATCAGGGTTGACCTGTATCGCCTGTTCAAGACAAAGGACTACTGGATTCCACTGCTGATCCTCGGAGGGATCTTCTTCGTAATCCTGCCCGTGATCCTGCTCGGTTCGTTGGGGCTTGTTCAGCATTCTCCGGTGATCCTCCAAATCGGCGACATCGTCGGTGCACTGCCAGAGTCGGTCCAGCAGAACATCCAGGGTGACAATCCGGCAACGCGTGCCTCGTATGCCTTTGCGGTGTATCTCCTTGCCCCGATCGCCATCGTTGTACCACTCACCATCTCGTCTGCTGTTGGAGCGAACTCGATCGTCGGCGAACGCGAACGCGGCACGGGCGAGTACCTGGCCCACAGTCCGCTCACGGTGCAGGAGATCTACTTCGCGAAGCTGATCGCCAGTCTCATTCCCGGGTATCTCGCTGGGATCGTCGGCTTTGCCCTGTACTCGCTGGTGGTCAACCTCATCGTTGGACGTCAGATCGGCGGTTGGTTCTTTCCAACGGTCGGGTGGATAATCCTGGTGCTCTGGGTGATCCCGCCGTTCATTGCAATGGCCCTCGCCCTCATCCTCAGGCTCTCGGCAAGGGTCCGCTCTGCCGCTTCGGCACACCAAGCTTCGAGTCTCGTCACCCTGCCGGTCATCTTGATGAGCTATGGAGTGGCGTCCGGACTGCTGTACTCACCTGTCATATCTGCTGCAATTGCCGGACTGATCGCTTGGATCGTTACAGCGCTGCTCCTCGTCTCGGGGTCCAAGTCGATCAAGCGCGAACGACTACTCGGCGTCTCAGCCGACGCCTGATCGGGTCAGCTCAGCGCCAGCTCCATCAGCATCGTCGAGTGGTACTTCCCGTCCTTGTATCCGGACTCATCCAGAACACCGACCTCCCGGTATCCGAGCTTGCGATGGAGCACAATGGAGGAATCGTTGGGCAGGGCAATGATGCCTATCGCCCTATGGAAGCCCGCGTCCTTCAACCTCCTGATCAGCTCACTGTGCAATGCGGACCCGACACCTCTGCCGGATTCGCCTTCTGCGAGCACGATCGTCGTCTCCACAGAACTGCGATACGCCTTCTTCGGGCGATACGGACCGGACCATGAAGTTCCGACCACGCGCTCTCCATCGCATGCCACGAGCACCGGGTATCCGGCATCACGACGTTCTCGGAACCACGCGAGACGATCCCCCTCGCTCCATGGCTCGGTAGCGAATGACACGTGGGAGCCGACGATGTAGGTGTTGTAGATGGCGTTCATCTGCGGCACGTCTGCCTCGATGGCCGACCGGATGACGATCTCGCTCATGTCGTGGCGTCAGCCTTCTTGCGACGCTTCTTCCTGCCTCCACCAGCAGGTGCTTCCCACTTGAAGAAGCGAATCGCCAGGAAGACAGAAACCACACCCCACAGTGCCATGTACGAGAGCGATGCCAGATTCCAGCCAGCCCCCTCGGTCAACGGGTTGAACGCGGCCACAAACGGCTCTACGAAATGCTTCAACGGGAAGAAGTTCGCCACCGCATCGAGCCACGCAGGGGAGTCGGGAGATGGAACGATGAACACTCCTGAAAAGAATGCCAGCGGTAGAAGTGTCGCGTTGGTGACGGCCGTGGCTGTCTCCCCGCTGGACACGACAGCAGCCACGAGCATGCCCAGGGCTGCAAACGATGCCACGCCCACAACGAACGTGACAATTGCAGAAACGAGTGTGGCGGCATAGATCTGCACGCCGTAGAACGCGACACCGATCGTCATCATGATGAGGACAGCGATTGTCGCAACGAGGATGGCACTGATGATCTTGCCTCCCATGTACACGATCGGCGGCAACGGAGTACCGCGAACCCTCTTGAGGATGCCTTGGTCCCTCTGGTAGGCCGTCGTCACAGCAAGATTCGTGTAAGTGGCCGATACAGCGGCGAAGACCGCCATGGAAGGGGCGTAATACTGCGCTGTAGTGATACCGAGGTAGTCGATTTGCTGGTTTCCGAACATCAGGGAGAAGACCACGAAGATCATGAGAGGGAAGAAGAGTGTGAAGAACGCGGCCATCGGGTTCCTGAAGAAGACCCTGTTCTGATACTGCGTCTGTCCCCACAGGAGAGCCATGTTCGAAGGGCGCTCAGACATCGGCTCCCTCCCCTGTCAGCTCGAGATAGACATCCTCCAGAGATGGCCGTGAGACGCTGAGTCCGGCCAGCTCCACACCGTGGTCGATCGCCCAACCCGTTAGGCGATGCAGATCGCGCGTTGGATCCGTCGTGCGGATGATCACGCCTCCGTTCTCTGCAACAGAGACATCTTGTGCAGGGAGTCCATCCATCGACTGATCATTCGAGTTGAAGGTGATGAGCGTGCCGGCCGTTGCCCTCCCGCCGAGCGTATCGGGTGTGCCTTCGGCAACGATCTTCCCTCTCGCTATCACAGCAACGCGGTCGGCAAGAAACTGAGCCTCATCCATGTAATGCGTCGTCAACAGCACGGTCTTGCCCAGCGACGTGAGATTCTCAACGATCGACCAGGCCTGACGACGCGCTGATGGATCGAATCCGGTTGTGGGCTCATCGAGAAAGATGAGTTCAGGGTCGCCGACGATGCCGAGAGCAAGCTCAAGTCTTCGACGCTGGCCGCCAGAGAGAGTCTTGATCCGAGAATCGCTCTTCTCGTTCAGACCGACGAGTTCTACTAGTTCGCCAGTCCGTCTACGGCTCGGATACATCGAACCGTAGAGATCGATCACCTCAGAAACGGTGAGCTGGTCCTCCACGGCGGTTTCCTGAAGAACGATGCCGATGCGCTCTCGATACGAGCGATCCACCTTGGCCGGATCGAATCCAAGAACGGAAACACTTCCCTCCGTTCTCGACCGGTATCCCTCGAGGATCTCAACGATCGTCGACTTCCCCGCTCCATTGGGACCGAGAAGGGCGAACACCTCACCAGCCTCGACCGACAGGTCGACGCCGGCGACGGCGGTCACTTCCGGATACTGCTTGACAAGATTCTTGGCTTCGATAACGGGCATTGGGGGATTGTCGCATAGTCAGCCGACCTTCGGTCAGCGCGGGAGAGCTGGCTGCGCCAGCGGAAGAAGGGTTCTGGGGCTTCGCGAAGCGAAGGTCTCTTGCGCTTGACGCAGTCAAGCTCTCCGCCGCTGACGCAGCCAGCTCTCCGCCGCTTCGCGAAGCGAAGCTCTCCTCCGATCCGCCCCAGGCGGATCTCCTACCCCCGCAACACCCCCGAAACAGGTTCGTGCGGAGACCGTAACGGTCGCGAAACGGCGGTGAAATGGCGAGGTCGTAGCTTCTCTACCCAACCCAACACCCGCTCGGAGGAACCCGTGAGACGAAGATTGAGTTTTCTGGGAGGCACGACAGCGATGCTGCTGATCGGCCCGTTCGCGACCGGGGCGTTGGCCCAGGACGTTGGTGTCGCGGACGTGGCCGCAGCAGTGGATAACGTGTGGCTGGTTTTTGCTGCAATCCTGGTGATGTTCATGCAAGCGGGGTTCGCCCTCGTCGAGGCGGGATTCACCAGGGCGAAGAACGCCGGCAACATCATCATGAAGAACGTGATGGATTTCTCGGTAGGGAGCATCACGTACTGGGCCTTCGGGTTTGCCCTCGCCTATGGCGGTTCGAGCCTCGGTGGCTTCTTCGCCTATGGCGATGTCTTCTTCTTCGATGATCCATCGCGTGCAGGCGAGTGGTTCTTCCAGGTCGTCTTCGCCGCAACCGCCGCAACGATCATCTCCGGCGCGGTTGCTGGCCGGGTGAAGTTCACTTCGTACCTCATCTACACGCCGTTCGTCACGGGCCTCATCTATCCGATCGTCACCCACTGGGTCTGGGGTGGCGGTTGGCTCTCTGAGATCGGGTTCTTCGACTTCGCCGGGTCAGGTGTGGTGCACATGCTCGGAGGGGCGGCTGCTCTCGCCGGTGTCCTCATCGTTGGGCCCCGTATCGGCAAGTACGACGAGAACGGAACGGCCAAGTCGATCCCTGGCCACTCCGTGACTCTCGGTGCGCTCGGCGTATTCATCCTGTGGTTCGGCTGGTACGGATTCAACGCTGGATCGACCCTCGCCGCGGTTGGCCAGGACATCGCAACGCCCGTTGTGACGACGACACTCGCTGCAGCAGCTGGTGCCCTCGGGGCCATGTTCACGGCTTGGATCGTCACCGGAAAGCCCGACGTCGGATTCACGCTCAACGGTGTCCTTGCCGGCCTTGTCGGAGTCACCGCAGGGGCTGCGAGTCTCTCCTTCGGGGCATCGATACTCACGGGACTCGTCGCAGGCGTGATCATGGTCTTCTCTGTCATGGCACTCGAGAAGGCGGGCATCGATGACCCCGTGGGCGCCATCTCTGTCCACGGCGCCGCCGGTCTGTGGGGTCTGCTTGCTGTCGGTCTCCTGAGTAGCGACGCCTCGGTTGGCATCCAGCTCTTCGGTGCATTCATGATCGCCGGTTGGGCATTCGGAGCCAGCTATGCCGTGTTCAAGATCATCGATCTCACCGTCGGCATGCGGGTCACATCATCCGAGGAGCGGGAAGGCCTGGATCGTTCCGAGCACGGCGGCGAGGCCTACCCGGAATTCGTCTTCCAGGAGCAGATCGCCAGACCACGAGATCTCGACCCCGTGGGAGCAAACGGACACTTCTCCGGCGTCAGGTACAAGGGACGGCGCCGCATCGCGGTGAAGTAGAGGAAAGAATCAAGAATCAAGAATCAAGAACGGGCCCACCACTTGGTGGGTCCGTTCCGCTCCTTCTACCTTCTACCTTCTACCTTTGACCTTCTACCTTCTGCAGCTACTCGTTGAGCCAGCGGGAGGGGCGGGTCCTCAGCCCGGTGAGGCCGAGCTCGTCGCAGAGCACTTCATAGGCATCGCGGCGGGCGCCTCTCCATTGGAGATCATCGAGGTTCTGGGGGATGTTGGCATCCGTGCGAAGGGTCGCGAGATCTCGGTAGAGCAGGGCGTCGTCCATTCGGTCACGAAGCGTTTCAGCGAGCTTTGCAGCACTCCGCACCTTGACGGCCCAATCGTCCTCGGAGGGCGGGATGTTCTCGATGTGCCCGTACTCGGAGAGCAGCACGCCTGAGGACTTCGCCCCCCATCCCGGGAGACCGGGAATACCGTCTGCAGTGTCGCCCACCAGACCGAGATAGTCAGCTATCGAATCGGGAGGTGCACCGAACTTCTCCTGGGTGCCGTCTGCATCGATGAATGTGCCCTTTCGTCGGTCGTATCCGACGATCTTCGGGTTTCCGAACAGTTGTGTCATGTCCTTGTCCGGGCTCATGATCACTACCTGGTCCACCTCATCAACGAACTTCGTGGCTGCCGCCGCCAAGCCATCATCCGCCTCCTGCTCGATCATCGACCACACGGTCACGCCCATGGCCTCCATGGCACGTTCGGCGACTGGGAACTGGGCGTGAAGCTCGGGCGGCGTGCCTTCGCCTGTCTTGTAGCCATCGAACATATCGTTGCGGAACGACTCGATAACTGAGTCGAAGGCGGCACCGAGATGGGTCACCTCGCCACTCGACAGCAGCGACAACGTCGATGACATCAGGCCGGAGACCGCCCCGATCTCCCAGCCCTCGGGTGTCTGGCGCGGCGGTGCGCCGAAGTGGTTCCGAAACAGCTCATACGTTCCGTCGAGAAGATGCAGCGTTGTCATTGAGCCATTGTCGCGGAACGGATCAGCTTGGTCGAATCACTCCGACAAGTCGCTTTCCCGCAATGATCGAGACAGCGACTCCAACGAGCATGGCAAGAGTGAATGCAACCGTTGGGCCAACCGGAGCCTCCCAGAGAAGGGAGGCAAGCCGGTTGGCGATGAGCCAGGTGACCTGAAGCGCAATCAGGCCGATGCCGATCCCGACCGCCCAGGCGGAGACGAGATCGGCGCGGCTTGATCGTTCCATCAGCTGTGGAACAGCTCGAAGAACGGCGGGAACGTCCCGATAGCACCAAGGATGCCGAGTGTCAGGCCTATGTAGAAGGCTGACTTCAACTCAACGTCCTTCTTGCGCCACATCCTGTCAAGGATGAACCAGACCACGATCCAAGCGAGGACCGCAAGCGTGCTCTTCCCAGCGAGAGGGCCGACGCCCTGGCCCCACTCCCACCAGAGGAGGAAGCTCTTCACTCCGGCGCTTATCACCGCGAGGGTGGTCAGTAGGCCGAGTACGAAGATTCCGACTCCGGCTGCGATCATCGCCGCGGCGCCCGGGCCGTCCGGTTTGTCCGCGAGGTTCAGGGGTCCGAGTTCCGGTGCGACGCTTGTATCGTCGTGACGACCGGGTTTGAAATCAGTGATCATGTCTTGCTGCTCCTTCCGGTATCAGACAATCGGGGCGACCTTGTTCAAGAATGCACCGAATGCGCCGCCGACTACGGCAGCCGCAAACGCACCAACGAACATGGCGAGCACTGCTGCGCGCAGCCATGGGCGTGCGATGAGACGCGGCCCGTAGTAGGCGATCAGAAATGCTGCTGCGGTGGCCAGTATCGGTGCTGCCCACGTGACGTGCTCTTTCCACTCCATCCCAAAGGCGTGCCATGTCTCGGTGTTTCCGCTCACGTTGGACTTCAGGAAGTCACGTGGCGAGCATGTCTCACCAGGCAGGATCAGATCGGCGCATCCTGCGTAGGTGTCCTCTCCTACAGCCGACAACCCGACCCGATACCACGGATACACGATCCATGTACCGGTGATCACAGCGCCCCAGGCGGCGACAGCCATGACCCATGCACCGACGTAGAGCCTTGTCATCCTCTCCTTGATGCCTTCGGTTGTCATGAGGCCAGGCCGGAGACTCCATAGTCCGGCGAGACCACCAGCGAAAGCAAGGAGGAACAAGGTTCCCAGAATGAGACCGTGGACCACCGTCCACATCTCTCTGGAGTTCAGTTCCATTGAGTACTCCCTCTTCTTGGCTTCGAAACGTCCTCCGGACGTATCCGCAGGGCGTTGTTTCTTTCAAGAGAGAGGTTAGACGAAATTCGTTCTAATGCCTAGTTGATTACTAAGGAAATATTCATTTATGATTTCTTGCCTGCTGCAGCCGTGGAACCGCCACACGCCTACCTTCCGCAGATGAGCACACCGCTGATAGGCGCCACCGAACTCGCCGACAGGCTCGGCGATCAGGACGCGCGCATCATCGACTGCAGGTGGTACCTGGGAGAGCCCGAGCAGGGAATCGCCGCATATCGCGAAGGGCACATCCCAAGTGCCGTATACGCATCACTTGACACCGATCTCTCGGGCAGGCCCGGATCGGGACGCCACCCCCTCCCCTCACCTGAGCAATTCGCACACACCATCGGAAGGCTCGGCATAACTGCGTCGACACGAGTCGTCGCCTACGACGATCGTGGTGGTGCTGTCGCTTCTCGTTTGTGGTGGATGCTGACCGATCAGGGCCACGAGATGACCTCGGTTCTCGACGGGGGACTCCAAGCTTGGATAGCCAACGACAACTCGCTCTCCATCGATCTGCCGATCATGCCAACCGGCACATTTCCGACTCGGCCGTGGAGGGGAGTCGTCGACAGGGATCAAGTCGCCTCGAGGGATCGGATGACCACCATCATCGACGCTCGATCAGCCGAGCGCTACCGCGGCGATGAGGAGCCGGTTGATCCAAAGGCGGGACACATCCCCGGAGCCATCTCGTTGCCACAGGAAGACAATCTCGCAGCGGACCTCACGTTCCTTCCTGCTGCTGCACTGCTCGCCCGATTCTCGGCCGCAGGAATCGCCGCATCAGCAAACGTCATCTCCCAGTGCGGCTCAGGCGTAACGGCATGCCACAACATCCTGGCAATGGAGATGGCTGGCATGGAGCGTCCCCACCTGTACGTTGGTTCATGGAGCGATTGGTCATCGACCGATCGTCCGATCGCGACCGGGGCCACCCCTTGAACGCTGCTCGAGAGGCCATTGATTCGCGCTTGGGTCGCATCGAATTCACCACGCTCGTGTCGATGATCATGGCGGTCACGGCCCTGGCGATCGACATGATGCTGCCCGCCTTCGGAGTCATGCGCCCAGATTTCGGGCTGGCCGAGGACTCAAATGCGCTTGCCCCCATCGTCACGTTCTTCTTGGTAGGCCTCGCCCTTGGACAGCTGGTCTGGGGTCCCCTGTCCGATGCGCTCGGACGCAAGCGGATTCTGTACGCCGGAATCGCCGTCTACATCATCGCCGCAATCGGGGCCGCCTTCGCTCCGAGTCTCCCCGCGCTGTTTGCTCTGCGATTCATAGGAGGTGTGGGAGCAGCTGGACCTCGGGTGGTTGCTCTCGGACTCGTTCGGGACGTCTACGAAGGCGAAGCAATGGCAAAGGCGATGTCCTACATCATGGCGATCTTCATTGTGGTGCCGATCGTGGCACCGACACTCGGCTCCTTGATCCTCGCCGCTGGATCGTGGCAATTGGTCTTCTGGGTGATTGCCGTGTTCGCCGCCGTCGTTGGTGTCTGGTCGCTTCGGTTGCCAGAGACACTGGTGCCTGACCGGCGGCTGCCCTTGGACTTCTTGCGGCTCATGGGAGCCGCGAGATTCGTCACCAGGAATCGCCTCACAATGGGCCTCACGTTCTCCCGGACGGCTGTCTTCGGGTTCTTCGCGTCATACCTTGCTTCGAGTCAGTTGATCATCGACCAGGTCTTCGGCCTCGATGCTTGGTTCCCGATCATCTTCGGCGGCTCAGCGGCCGTTCTCGGTGTCGGGATGCTGGTCAACACTCAACTGCTTGCGTTCTTCCCCCTCCGGACGCTCCTGAGGTGGATCGCCTTCGGATATGTCGCGACAACATCCATATTCGCCGTCATCGCTTGGTCGACAGGAGGAACCCCTCCGTTCGCCCTGTTCCTGGCCGGACTGCTCCCTGTCCTGTTGTGCCACGCGTTCCTGATACCCAATTTCCATGCGGCAGCCATGATTCCCATGGGTGATGTTGCCGGAACGGCATCTGCAGTCACGGGCACCATCGGAACCCTCGGTGGCGCCCTACTCGGCGCCGCCATCGACGCAGCCTTCAATGGGACCATCATCCCCCTTGCAACAGCGGGACTCGTCGGTTCCTCCATCGCCCTCGTGATCTACCTATGGGCCGACCGCGCCTGGGACACGGATCCCTCGACGACGCCGAGCTAGCCCCTCTCAACTCTCTGCTCTGTGCCTTCTGTCTTTTGTCTTTTATCTTTCGTCTTTCGTCTTTCGTCTTTCGTCTTTCGTCTTTCGTCTTTCGTCTTTC
>CBETWC010000010.1:0-14360 GCA_965539925.1 uncultured bacterium | reverse complement strand
ATTCGGTGGGGGGAACACTTAGACTCTTGAATACCCTGTACGACTAACCCTTTTCGTCCGCCCTCCTGGGTGGACACGCGGGCGCCGCGCGCGAGGAGGGGGTGCGAGCCTGCGAGCGTCACGCGCCACGACCTCGCAACAGTTCTTGATGAGGAAAGTTGTGTGGTTCTTGGTGTGGTCATGGTCGTGCCGTACCGGGTTCGCAGGCTCACCTATCAAAACGAAATGGCCCCTGGCTCGGAGACTCGCCCGTCCTCCCTGAAGGGAGGACGACTGAGGAAGCGCCCCATTGCTGGCTGATAGCTGATGGCTGATGGCTGACAGCCGACCTTCATGGCACTCTTCTAGAGACACCTGGTGGCTACGCTCGCCACATGAACGTATCTGCCCGTGCTGCCGTCAATGGTGATGTCTTCCGGCTCGTGTCCCTGTACCGCGACATGGAGCAGGAACAGACCGTTCGCAAGCCCATTTGGGCGCTCACAGATGGCTTGGATGAGCGTTTCGATCTCTCCTTGTTCCGTGCCATCGAGACCGCTGACTCGATCGTTCTGGTGGGTGAGATCGATGACGCAGCTGTCGGATTCCTGTGGGCGACGGTCGAACCGATGCTTGAACGAGCGCACGGTTCGATGATCGGGCGTCTACGACTCATCTACACAGAACCCGAAGCGAGAGGTGTCGGCGTCGGCCATACGATGCTGACGGAAGTGATGGACCTTCTCAGGACTCGCGGGATCCACCACTTCGACGCACCGGTCGGTCCGGGACAACGGGCGGCAAAGAACTTCTTCGAGTCCCACGGGTTCGCTGCGCGATCCATCATCATGCATTCAGCCGACCCGATGAAGAATGACGATGGTTGAGACGCCCTCAGGGGAAGAAGCCATCGACCTGATGGTCGACATGGTCAGGAATGCCTGCATCAACACCGGTGAACCGACCTCAGGCCACGAGATCCGGTCCGTTCGCACGGTTCAGGCCTACCTCGACGATCCGGGCACCGTTGTCGAACCGATCCCCGGCAGGGCATCCGTGATCTACCGGCTCAAAGGGATCGATCCCTCTGCTCCTTCGCTTCTCCTGGTTCCCCATCTGGACGTCGTACCTGCGAACGCTGATGACTGGTCGTTCGATCCGTTCGCCGGTGACCGGTCCGATGGAATCGTGTGGGGGAGGGGCGCGGTCGACATGCTCAATGTCACCGCCGCGATGATTGTTGTCTATCGCTGGCTTCGCGACGGTGTGCTTCCAGCCCCCCAAGGCGACGTCATTCTCGCTTGCGTGGCTGATGAAGAGGCGGGTGGCGCCCACGGAGCGAAGCACCTTGTCGATGAGCACTGGGACCTCGTGAAGTGCGATTACGTGCTCACCGAGGTTGCCGGCCCGACACTTGGCCGCCCTGGCGCGCCTGCGCTCCCTGTCACCGTCGCCGAGAAGGGACCGATGTGGCGGTCCGCACAGACAGAGGGAACCGCAGGTCACGGCAGCCAACCGTATGCCCGCACCAACGCGGTGCTGACGCTTGCCAACGCATTCTCACGAATTGGAACTGCAGATCAGCCCGTCGATATCACCGATGCGTGGATCGAGTTCGTTCCACATCTGGGACTCGATTCGTCGCTCACGGCGATGCTCGTCGATCCTGACAGGATCGACGCTGCGATCGAGTCTGTTGCCGAGACCGACGAGACGCTTGCCCGGTGGATCCACGCCTGCACCCACATGACCTTCTCTCCGAACGTGGCCTCCGGCGGCGAAAAGGTGAACATGATCGCCGAGTCCGCTGAGGGACTCATCGACATTCGGCTACTGCCGGGGCAGGACGCGAGTGACCTGGAGGACCATCTTCGCAAGGTCCTCGGCCCTGATTTGTTCGAACAGATTGAATTCGCACCGATTCTCGACATGGAAGCCAACAGCTCACCATCGGAAGGGCCCCTCTGGGATGCCATTGCCGACGCAGCCGAGGAACACCTGGGTACGAGACAGCTCGCGCCGACGCTGACACCGGTAACCACCGATGCCAGGTTCTTCAGAGCCCGAGGTATCCCTGCCTACGGCGTTGGACTCTTCGATGATTCCGTCACCTTCCCCGAGATGCTTGCGATGTTCCACGGCATTGACGAAAAGGTGTCAGAGGAGTCCGTTCGTGCAACGACCCGCTTTCTCGCATCCGTGGTCACCGCGTTCTCCGAACGTATCGCCAACCAGAAATGAAACACCGCATCGGAACCATCGTTTTGGATCTCGACGGAGTCGTGTACCTCGGGTCAGAACCCATCCCTCAGGCGGCCGAGACGATCACTTCGCTCATGGATCTCGGATGGCAGATCCTGTTCGCAACGAACAATTCGACCAAGACCCCCGAGTCCGTTGCAGGGGTGTTGCGGGATCGTGCGGGGTTGACCATCGACCCGTCCACCATCGTCACATCCGGGATGGCAGCAGGCTCCTATCTCAACGGTCAAGGCCTCACATCTGCCTACGTTGTCGGGTCACACCAGCTCGAAGACACGCTTCGTGTTGCAGGGATCTCGGTAACAGATCACCTCTCCGCCGAAGCTGTCGTGGTGGGTCTCGACCGATCGGTGACCTACGAGAAGCTCGACATGGCCGCACGTGCAATTCGTCGAGGTGCAGCCTTCGTCGCCACCAACACCGATGCAACATTTCCGACACCGAACGGACAGTCTCCCGGAGCAGGAACGATCGTCGCAGCCGTGTCCAAGGCCGCGGGCATTGAACCTGTTGCGTGTGGGAAGCCCCACCAACCGATGGCACGGCTCGTCTCTTCACAGGTGGCTTTCGATGATGTTTGGATGGTCGGGGATCGTCCAGAAACCGACATCGCGTTTGCAAAGGAAGCGGGTTGGCGATCTGTCCTGACACTCTCGGGAGTCACAGCCACCACCGAAGATGTCCCGGCGCCTCTGATGCCAGACCACGTGATCGGCACCATCGCCGACCTGCCGGGCATCCTGACACGATCTTCGGAGAACCCCTCCGATGAGGGATAATGGACTCATGAATCACGAACCAACCACACAGGCACCTGATGACGATCAGCCTGCACTCGACGCGCTCGCCGAGGCTGACCCTGCCGATGCGCCCGACATCGCTGAAGGAGTAGCCGCAGGACTCCAACGTGAACTCGACCAGACCGGCGCACCGGGAGCACCCTCAACGGAGTCCGGCCCTGACTCGTAGACGCCTCGACGCAGAACTCGTTCGCCGCAAACTCGTCGAGAGTCGTACCGAGGCAAAGCGGGCGATTGAGGCTGGTCTCGTGCGCGTGGGTACCAACACATCCCCCAAGGCAGCAACGATGGTCGCTCCCGACGAACCCGTGCACCTCGTTGGGAGTCCCGAGCCCTTCGTAAGCAGGGCGGGGCGCAAGCTCGCCGGAGCGCTCGATGCCTTCGAGGTCGACGTCAGCGGCCTGAGAGCGATCGACGTGGGTGCCTCGACAGGTGGCTTCACCGATTGCCTCCTCCAACGGGGTATCGAGTCGGTCACGGCCATGGACGTTGGATACGGGCAGATGCATTGGCGGATTCGCAACGACGAGAGGGTTGATGTTGTCGAACGCACGAACATACGCACGGCCGACCTCTCGATGTTCGGACCGCCGTTTGACATCGTGGTCTCTGACCTGTCCTTCATCTCCCTTCGGACCGTGCGTGAACAGCTCACCGCGCTCGGAACCGAAGATGCCGTCTGGGTCCTCCTCATCAAGCCCCAGTTCGAGGCCGGGCGAGAGCGCGTCGGAAAGGGGGGAATCGTTCGGGATCCTGCTGTACGCAGGAGTGTGATCGTTGAGGTTCTCGCAGCTTTTGCGGAGATAGGCCTGGGTTGCAGGGGAGTCATCGAATCGCCCATTGCCGGAACCACAGGGAACGTCGAGTACGTCGCCATCTTCAGGCAAGGGGACGGTACTGTTTCCACCGATACGATCGATTCGCTGTTCAATGGAGAATCACCGTGAAACGAGTCAAACTCGTCGTCAGGAACGACAAACCGCAGGCGCTCGCGATCGCTGACCGTGTTGCAAGCCTCCTGGCGGACCGCGGCGTTTCCACCGAGACCGACGACATCGAAGCAGTCGTCGCCATTGGCGGCGATGGCACCGTCCTCGAGGCCGCGTCGATCGCTCTCGAACGCGGCATCCCCATTTGCGGTGTCAATGTCGGCCGTGTCGGCTACCTGGCTGAGTTCGCACAAGAGGAGATCGTCGACCTCGCCGAAGCCATCAGCACTGATTCGTTCTCGACCAAGCACCACAGCACCGTCTCCGTTTCGACACCACACCGAACTGCTTCCGCGATCAATGACGTCGTTGTTGAGAAGGTGATAAGCCAACGCATCATCGAAGTCGCCGTCGCGGTCAATGGACGACCTCTCGCCAATTACAGGACCGACGGAATGATCGTGGCAACGCCCCTCGGATCAACCGCGTATTCGCTGTCGGCAGGCGGCCCGGTCGTGGATCCGAGCCTTGACGCTCTCATCATGACTGCGGTGGCTCCTCACAGTCTGTTCACCCGCGCGATCGTTCTCGCACCGGACGCTGTCGTCACCCTGGCGGTTTCGGGTGATCGCCCTGCAAGGATCAACGTCGACGGTCATGAGCTCTGCACCATCGCCCCGGAGGAGCCCATAACCATCCGCAGGGGTGAAGCCACCGTTGAGTTTCTCACACTCGACAGACATCCGTTCCCTGAAGCCCTGCGCGAGCAATTCGGACTCGGCCATGCTTGAAGAGGTCGTCGTCGCGAACCTCGGCCTCATACCCAGCGCCTCACTGACACCCGCTGAAGGGCTCACGGTGATCACAGGTGAGACGGGAGCTGGAAAGACAGTGATGCTCGGCGCCTTGCGGCTGCTCATGGGCGAGCAAGCCACCAAGGGCCTCATCGGACCCCACGGTGACGAGGCGGACGTCTCGGCCCGATTCCTGGGCGCCTCTGAGGTCATCGCGAGGCGTGTCGTCGGATCCAACAGGTCAAAGGCCTACGTCGACGGTGCCATCAGCACCGCCTCAGCCCTTCGCGAGACGGTCGGACCGATGGTCTCCATTGTGGGACAGCACGACCAGCACACGATCACATCCTCGGAAGGTGTGAGACGGATGATCGACACTTCGCTCTCAGCCAAGGAACGCAGAGACCTCGACGCGTACGGGGATACCTGGAGCGCGTATGAGATGGTCCGAGCAGAAGCAGACCTTCTCGGCACCGATCAGCGGCACCTCGCAAGGGAGCTGGAAACGATCCGCTTCCAAATCGCGGAGATCACCGAAGCAGGCTTTGAGATGGGCGACGACGAGCTGCTCCGCGACCATGCGAACAAACTTCGCAATGCTGAGGAGCTCGCCACTTCGATCGACACCGTGCTCGAACGACTCGGAGACAACGGAGCAGCTGGCCAGATCGTTGACGCAGCTCGAGCTGTCGATAGCGCCGCGGGGCTGGACCCCGCGCTCAGCGAACTCGCAGAACAGGTGAACGATCTCGTCACGGCGCTCTCGGACATGACCGCTGAGGTCGTCCGATATGCGGCTGAACTCGACGTCGATCCGGCACGCCTCCAAGAGACCGAGCAACGTGTCGCCCTGCTCTCGTCCTTGAAACGTAAGTACGGCGACTCGCTCGATGCCGTCCTCGCGTTCGGGCAGGACGCACGAACAAGGGAATCTGAACTAGCGGAGTTGCTCGAATCAGCCGGCGACATCACCGATCGTCTCGAGGCTGCTGGCATCGCGGTCGACGCCGCGGGAGAGGTTCTTCGATCGACCAGACATGTGGCTGCTGATCGTATTGCTCATGGCGCTCGAGAACACCTCATCGACCTCGGTTTCACTGCGCCCCTGATCGAGATCTCGATTGCCCCGGCGGCACCATCACGAACCGGGGCCGACACGGCAACCGTGCTCTTCGCATCCGATGACTCCTTGACGGCCAACACGGTCTCATCGATCGCATCCGGAGGTGAGCTCAGCAGACTCGTGCTCGCCCTGACTCTTGCCTCGGGAGGCGTGGATACCGATGTTGTTGCGTTCGACGAGATCGATGCCGGAGTCGGTGGAGAGACCGCGCTCGCTATGGGTCGCAAACTCGCCGCTCTTGCCGAAAGCAGGCAGGTGATATGCGTCACGCATCTGCCGCAGGTCGCAGCGTTTGCAGACCGACACTATGTGGTTCTGCGCAACGGTGCCTCTGCGAGCATTCAGGAGGCCACTGATAGCGATCGCACCGAGGAGCTCTCCCGGATGCTCGCAGGCCTCTCGTCCTCCGAAAAGGGCAAGGAACATGCCGAGGAACTGCTTGCTCTCGCCTCTCGCCGAGCGGAATCGTGACATCGAACGCGTGATACCTGACACCTGTTCGGTGGCTGGTATCATCCGACCTTCCGAGGCGGAGGAGATGCGTGACAAAACACGTATTCGTAACCGGCGGGGTGACATCAAGTCTTGGCAAAGGCATCACCGCGGCGTCTCTGGGACGGCTACTCAAGGCACGGGGCTTCAGAGTCGTACTCCAGAAACTGGATCCCTACATCAACGTTGACCCTGGAACGATGAACCCGTTCGAGCACGGAGAGGTCTTCGTGACCGACGATGGGGGAGAGACCGATCTCGACCTCGGCCACTACGAACGATTCGTCGGAGAGAGCCTGAGCCGGGATTCGAACGTGACCACCGGGTCGATCTATCAATCCGTCATCCGGAAGGAACGGCGCGGCGACTACTTGGGAGCCACAGTTCAGGTCATCCCTCACATCACCAACGAGATCAAGGCGCGAATCCGCAAGCTAGGACAGCGTGACGACGTCGACATCGTCATCACAGAGGTCGGAGGGACCGTCGGTGATATCGAGAGCCTTCCCTACCTCGAGGCGATTCGCCAGGTCCGCAAGGATGTTGGCATCGATAATGTGTGCTATCTCCACGTAACGCTGGTTCCGTATCTCCGCACATCGGAGGAACTCAAGACCAAGCCGACGCAGCACTCGGTTGCCGAACTTCGAAGCCACGGTATCCAGCCGGAGATCATCGTGGTCCGTTCCGATAGGCCGATCGATGATTCCGCAAGACGCAAGATCAGCCTCTTCTGCGACGTCGCCGGAGATGCAGTGATCAACGCAGTCGATGTCTCGAACATCTACGGCGTTCCCCTCTCACTCCACGACGCAGGTCTCGACGACGTTGTTCTGCGCGAGCTGGCCCTCGAAGCTCCCGAACCCGATCTCGAGGTTTGGGAATCGATGGTCAAGTCGATGGAGAGTCCATCGGGTACCGTCACCGTCGGCCTCGTCGGGAAGTACATCGATCTGCCTGACGCCTACCTCTCAGTCGTCGAAGCCCTCCGACATTCGGGCCGAACCTCAGACGTCAAGGTCGACATCCGATGGATTCCGGCCGATGACGTCGACGGCATGCTCGTGGAGTCCTATCTCGACGGCCTCGACGGGATCCTCATCCCTGGGGGGTTCGGAATCCGAGGCATTGAAGGCAAGATCAGGGCGATCCGGTATGCGAGAGAGAATGGCATCCCGTTCCTCGGTCTCTGCCTCGGACTGCAGTGCGCTGTCATCGAGTTCTCCCGCAGCGTCCTGGGACTTCCCAACGCCCACTCGTCAGAGTTCGACCCCATGACCCCGGATCCTGTGATCGACCTGATGGACACGCAGAAGGACGTATCCGACAAGGGCGGAACGATGCGATTGGGCGTCTACCCGGCAAAGCTCGCCGAAGGGTCACTGGCGCGAGAGCTCTATGGAGAGGAAGTCGTCTACGAGCGACACCGCCACCGCTGGGAAGTGAACAACCGGTATCGCCAGCAGCTCCAAGATGAAGGGCTTGTCCTGTCGGGGATGTCACCTGACGGCAGGCTTGTGGAATTCATCGAGTTGCCAAGCCACCCGTTCTTCATCGCAACCCAGGCACACCCTGAGCTGAAGTCAAGGCCCAACCATCCCCACCCCCTGTTCGATGGATTCGTTGCTGCAGCCCGCGAGCACCACGAGCGCGTCGGTGCATCGACCCGGGAGGCGGCTCCGGTTGAGCAGCCGCGGTGAGCACGGAACATCCTTTCAGCACAACTGAGAGAGAATTGCTGCTCGATCTCGGTTTCCTCAATGTGACTCAGCGCAGGATCACCGCGCCTGATGGCGAACACTTCAACCGGGTCGTCATCGAACACCCCGGAGCGGTTGCAATCGTCGCGCTGACAGGAGACGAAGTCGTCCTCATCGATCAGTATCGGGCAGCCGCAGGCGAACGGATCCTTGAGATCCCTGCAGGGAAGCTCGATATCGCGGGTGAACCTGCCGAGGACACGGCGCGTCGCGAGCTCACAGAGGAGACCGGATTCACCGCCAGTGACCTCACCCATCTCACCAATCTCTGGACCGCTGTCGGCTTCTGTGACGAACGAATCGAGATCTTCCTCGCCGAGGACATCCGCCCTGGCAAACGGGATCCCATCGGACCTGAGGAGGTCGACGCTCGCGTGCTCCTTATGCCCTTCGATGAGGCCTTGGCACTCGTCATATCAGGGGAGATCGCCGACGCAAAGACTGCCGTGGGCCTGCTTCTGGCGGCACAAGCTCGTGCCTCTTCCTGAACACGCGATCGAGTTTCTCGAGTCCATCCGCTCCGAGCGTGGCCTCTCCAAGAACACGGCTGCTGCATATCGTCGTGATCTGCGCCAGTACTGGGACACGATTGAAGCGAATCCTGACGTGGGGCACTCCGAGATCGTTCATCTGCATCTCGAAGGACTCCGCAGGGAGAATATGAAGGACAGCTCGATCGCCCGCAAGCTCGCATCCATCCGGGCGTATCACCGATTCCTCATCACCGAGGGCTACTCCACCGACGATCCGACAGCAATGATCGACACACCGCGCCGCGCCTCGTCGATACCGAAGGCACTCATGATCGACCAGGTGACGTTACTCATCGAGTCGTCCGATACCTCGACGCCACTCGGCAGGCGTGATCATGCGATTCTCGAAGTCCTCTACGGCACCGGATGCAGGGTCACAGAACTCGTGGATCTCGACCTTCATGATGTCGACTTCGAGACACACACCGCGATCGTCACCGGAAAGGGGAACAAGCAGAGGCTTGTTCCGATCGGATCATTCGCCTCAGATGCAATCGAGGCATGGCTTCCCGACCGGCTCGATATCCGAAAGCCGGGGGCAGATCCGGGAGCCCTGTTTCTCACGGTTCGCGGCAATCGGCTCTCACGGCAGACCATCTGGCGGATTGTCGAGCGGGCCGGGACGTCCGTAGGCATCGCCTCCGAGCACCTCTCACCCCACGTGCTGCGCCATTCGGCCGCTACACACATGGTCGAAGGAGGGGCAGATCTCAGGACGGTGCAGGAGCTGCTCGGCCACGCCAGCCTGACAACGACCCAGGTGTACACGAAGGTGAGTCCTGAACACCTGCGTGAAGTCGTGATCGTCAGCCACCCGCGTGGCAGATAGCCAATGATTCGGGGCCGATGGCACTATTCTGTCGGCAAGTGCCCGAGAGCCGTGCGCAATCAGGGGCCATCTGGAGGTATCGATGCCACCCATCGACATGGACAAGTCGCTCGCCGTCCTCAAGGAGGAACGGTCAACGCTGCTGCATCAACTTTCCGAGCTTGGCGCTGATGCCAGCGGTGAGCTCACCGGCGACATGGACTACGGAGATGCCTTTGCTGACGCGGGAGCGGCGACCGCCGAACGCACCGAGACCATGGGCATCATCGAGAACCTCAAGTTGCATCTCGATGGCGTCGATTCCGCCCTCTCACGCATAGAGGACGGAACGTTCGGCATCTGTGTCTCGTGTGGCAAGGAGATCGGTGCTGATCGTATGGAGTACCGCCCAACATCGGCCAAGTGCATCAACTGCAAGACGAATTCGTCATAGCGTTCTCATGCACCTGGTCCGCCGCTTCTTTGGCTTCCTGACCGCAACACCGCTCTCTCCAGGTGAACAGCAACAGGTCCGGGACCTGCTCCGTCCGGCACTTGCACGGTTGTTCTTTGCCCAGCGACGCGAAGATCAGCGACACGCGTTCAACGTCCAGCAGAGCGTGGGCGGGACCGACGACATTGCTGAGGCCGCCCTGCTTCACGACGTGGGAAAGACACACTCAGGGCTCGGAGCATTCTCCCGTTCGCTGGCAACGCTTTGCAACGGAATCGGCCTGCCAACGCGTGGCCACTGGAAGACCTACTTGGACCACGGGAATATCGGGGCAGACATGCTGACCGAGGCCGATGCAAGCGAACTTGCTATCTCGTTCACGCGCCACCATCCGGGACCTCCTCCGGTCGGTGTGAGTCAGGAGGCGTGGCATGCGCTTGAGGAAGCTGACAACGCGTGAACGGTCGGACGGTCCGTTACCATCCCCGCCATGTCGTTTGAAGTGCGCACCAGGGTGTTCGAGGGTCCTCTCGACCTGCTGCTCCAGCTCATCACCTCCCAGCAGCTCACGATCACCGAACTGAGCCTGGTTGAAGTAGTTACGGAGTACATAGCGTTCCTCGACGACATGCAAGACCTTGACCTCGAGGTGACGAGCGAGTTCCTGCTCATTGCGGCCACCCTGATTCAGATCAAGGCACGGCACCTGCTGCCTGATGACGAGCCCATTGACCTCGATGAGGAACTCGCACTTGCAGAGGAGCGTGACAGGCTCCTGTCGCGACTCCTCGCATCGCTCACGTTCAAGGACGTTGCTGCGGTGCTGCGACATCGGTTGGATGCCGCATCGAGATACGTTCCCAGGACGGCTGGTCTTCCGGCAATCGTCGTTCCCAAACAACCGGATGTGCAGCTCACCATCGATGCACACGGATTGGCAGCGATCGCGGAGATGGTGTTCACAACACCTGATCTCGATCCTGACGTCGATCACCTCGACCTCGAACTCCCTTCGGTCCAGGATGCAATGGTCGATCTCCAGGGCCGCATGGCAGCCGCCATCACGGCAGATTTCGAAGACGTTGTGGCGCACTGCACACGCGACGTGGAGGTCGTTGCCTATTTCCTTGCACTGCTCGAACTTGCTCGGTGGGGCATCGTGCATGTGAGCCAGGACCAACCGAGTGCACCCATTTCCCTGTCATATGATCAACAAGCTGCCGACGATCGTTTCCGAGCGATGCTCGGCACCGAAGGAGAAGAATGACGGACATCGCCATCATCCTCGAGGCGATTCTCTTCGTCGCCGAAGAGCCCGTGACCGCTGCCGAACTCGCCGAGGTCACAGAACGACCGACAGCCGAGATCGAGGCTGCCCTGACAGATCTGGCCGACTCGCTCGGCGCCACACGAGGTGTGGTGTTGCGCAATGTCGGCGGAGGATGGCGTCTCTACAGCCACCCCGATGCCATCGACTACCTGGAGAGATACTCCTCGACAGACCGAGCCAGGCGACTGTCGGCTGCAGCTCTCGAGGCGCTGGCCGTTGTCGCCTACAAGCAGCCTGTCAGTCGGGGACAGGTGACAGAGATCCGCGGCGTCGACTCCGAGCACGCGCTCAAGACCCTCGAACGCAGGGGCATGGTCTTCGAGATCGGGAGAGCACCTGGCCCTGGCCAGGCAGTGCTGTACGGCACCACCGATCTCTTCCTGGAGAAGCTTGGTGTACCGTCGATTGCCGAGCTTCCGCCCCTCGCAGACCATGTTCCCCCGGCACAGATCGTGGAAACCCTTGAAATGCCGATGCGGCCGGAGACATCATCGAACGACTCAACAAGCTGATCGCGCGGACGGGATTCGCATCCCGACGCAAGGCCGACATCCTGATCGAACAGGGCAGAGTCACGGTGAACGGCGAAGTTGCCTCGGTGGGCCAACGGATCGATCCGACCAAGGACTCGGTCTCCGTCGATGACGTCGGCCTTCCCCTCGATCCTGAGCTCAAGACCTGGCTGCTGTACAAGCCGTCGGGAGTCGTTTCGACGATGTCCGATCCCCAGGGACGTCCAACGGTAAGAGAACTCGTGCCGGCCGAACCGGTGACCAACCCCGTTGGCCGCCTGGATCTTCACTCAGAGGGTCTCCTGTTGATGACCAACGACGGTGACCTTGCCCTCAGAGTGACACATCCCCGATATGGGATTGAGAAGGTATACCACGTGCTCGTCCGCGGATCGGTGCCTTCAGCTCAGATCTCAAAGCTCGTCGAGGGCGTCGAACTCGAGGACGGGATCGCAAGGGCAAAGAGTGCTCGAGTCATCGACACGTCGAAGGGCCGGACGCTGGTCGAACTGACGCTTACAGAGGGCCGTAAGCGCGAGATTCGACGGATGCTGACTGTGCTCGACATTGACATAGCCCGCCTTGTTCGCACTTCCATCGCTGGCATATCTGATCGTGTGCTGAAGCCAGGCGAGTACCGATCTTTGACGTTCGATGAGATCCGGGACATCTACGCAAGATCCGAGAGGACCAGCGCAGATGGCTGATCGCACGATCACGAACGCCGGTGGCACACTCCTGGCCTCGGTACAGGTGCCGGGAGACAAGTCGCTCTCACACCGCGCCCTGCTGTTCGCGGCGATAGCTGAGGGAGACAGCCTCGTCACGGGACTCGGTCCGGGACAAGATGTGCAGGCAACCATCGCTGCGATTCAGTCGCTTGGAGTGAAGGTCGACGGGCCTCAGATCAGATCACCCGGAGCAAGAGGTTGGACCGAGCCGGCAGACCCCGTCGACTGCGGCAATTCCGGTACCACCATGCGTCTCCTCGCAGGTGTGCTTTCGACATCCATTGTCCGAGCGACGCTTGTCGGAGATGTCTCGCTCAGTAAGAGGCCGATGACCCGTCTCGTGGCGCCGCTACGAGCACTCGGCGGCCATATTTCGACATCTGACGAGGGATTCGCACCACTCACCGTTGGGGGAGTCGCCGATACGCATGGTGCCGAGGTGTCGATCGATATCGCGTCGGCCCAGGTCCGATCATCCTTCGAACTCGCTGCCCTGCAGGTGCCGTCAGCTTCTGTGATCGATTCCCCCGTCGGTTTCCGCGATCACACCGAACGGTGGCTGCTTGCGTCCGGTAGGGGAGAGTGGTTGACGGACACAGCGTTCCGGGTCGACCCCGGAGCCATTCCTCCGGCCCGATATGACGTTCCAGGAGACCCTTCTTCTGCTGCGTATCTCTGGGCACTTGCCGCCACGCGGCCCGGTTCCGAGGTACTCACACCGAACATCAGCCTCAATCCCGGAAGACTTGGGTTCCTCCAGATCCTCGAGGAGATGGGCGCAGGTGTCGAGGCGGTGGTCACAGGAAGCATCGGCGGAGACCCCGTCGGAGATGTCAAGGTCACTGGAGGTCCCCTGACCGCCGTCGACGTCGGAGGAGATCTGGTCGCCTCTGCATTGGACGAACTGCCGCTGCTTGCCGTGGTTGCTGCCTTCGCCGAGGGCATCACAACCGTCTCTGGTGCTGAGGAGCTACGTGTGAAGGAGTCCGATCGAATCGCCTCCACAACCGCAATGCTGCGGGCGCTCAGCGGAGGCATCGAACCGTCTCATGATGGCTTCGAAGTCGTTGGGACGGGCTTCCTCTCGGGAGGGACGGTCGATCCCGAGGGCGACCATCGGATCGCGATGTCCGCAGCGATTGCCGGGCTGAGAGCCGATGGCCCTGTTCAGATACTCGGAGCCGAGTGCGCTGCGGTCTCCTGGCCGGACTTCTACGAAACCTTGGAGGCACTGTGATAGTTGCTATCGATGGACCCAGCGGGGTGGGAAAGAGCACGGTGTCACGTGCAGTTGCCGAGCAACTCGGTCTTGCCTACCTCGACACAGGGGCAACGTACAGGGCAGCAACCCTTGCAATCCTGCGGGCAGGCGTGGACATTGCTTCAGAGGACTCGATCCTTGCCGAGTTGGAGCATCACAGCGTTGACTACACGGAGATAGGCATCGTGCTCGACGGAGAATCGGTTGCCTTCGACGTACGATCGGACGAGGTCACGGAAAACGCCAGCGCCGTCTCGGCACATCCCCGGGTACGTATTGCAATCGTTGATATGCAGCGCCGCTGGGTGGAGAACCAGGATGGTGAAGCTGTTGTCGAAGGGAGAGACATCGGGACCGTCGTGTTCCCTGATGCTCCCGTCAAGATCTACCTCACTGCGAGCCCGATGGTGAGGGCCACAAGACGCTCAGGAGACGCCGAGGCGTCCGGCAAGTCGGTCGAGGAGATCGCTGCCGCGATAGAGGCACGGGATCACGCTGATTCCACCCGCAAAGCGTCACCACTCCGACCCGCATCGGATGCGATCATCGTGGATACGTCCGAGCTGACAATCGACGGAGTAGTGGCCCGCAT